>CAJWVX010000056.1 GCA_913048175.1 uncultured Flavobacteriales bacterium
AACAACTTTTTTATTAACCAAAAATATATTAGCTATGAGAAGAACAATGCACATTTCAGGAATTACAGCAGCAACATTATTACTGTTAGGATCAATCTTTAAAATTCAACATTGGCCAGGGTCGTCATTAATGTATATCTTAGGTGCAGCATCCTTATGCTTTCTATTTATGCCTTTATTTTTAGCTGTAAGGATTAAAGAAAAACCGGGAAAACTAAGTGCTTTCAGTAATATTATCGGCATACTCGGAGCTATTACTTTATGTTGTGGTATCCTATTTAAAATAATGCATTGGCCATGGTCTTCCATATTAATGAATGTAGGTGGTGTGCTATTACTCTTAGTTTTTCTACCTCTATACATATATAATGGGGCAAAAACCAACCAATTAAAAACAAACATTATAGTACCTGTTATTGTTGCCGTTGCCGGGTTCAGTTTAATGTTCTCTTTAGTGAGTCTTCAAAGCAGTCACCATATTCGAAAATCAAGAACAAACTACAACAACAATATCAATCAAAATATTGAATCTACTTTAAATCAAAATAAAATACTAGCAGATAACATTAAATCAGATTCCGGAATAACTAAAAGCGCAATCAATAACATTCATCAACGCGCTATTTCAATTAATAATATGAGTAATAACCTGAAATCAAAATTTATTAAGACTCTATTAATTGACATGAATGATTCAGAAATCAATCATTTTAAACAAACTGATTTTGAAAATTTTTCAAAATCAATGGGACAATTAAGTCCTTTACAAAAGAATGAGAATGGCCTATCTCAATTGCTAAGATCGATTGAAGACTACAAAATAGCATACACAAAAATAACAGGTGCAGAGCCACATTTGTTAGTCAATGATAATTTTGATTACTACCTCGATAAACAAAACGAAACATTTGCTTTCAGATTCGTGTTACGAGATTTAGACTTATTGAGTTTACAAATACAACAATTACATAATAGCCTATTGCAATATTGCAGTAAATAACATCTGAAACACCAAAAATGAACACTTATAAAATATTGAAATTTTCAACTATGTGGTCAACCTCATCATTAACCAATAAGGTTGAAAAAATATTAAGTGAGAAAGAAAAAGAAGGTTGGGAAATTGTATCCGTTGCTTTTGGAACAAATTTATGGTACGTTCCCACGGCTTTTATCACGATAAAAAAAGCTGAGTAGAATTCTAAAAAAATACACAGATTATAAAGGAAAGGTTTCTTAGATAGTTTAGTTAGTTTGAATTCATTATATTACTGAGAGCTTAAGGCCGGCAAGAGATTGTCGGCTTTTTTTATTTATAGTTTTTAGCAAAATTAAAGAACCCGAAATAAAGTATATAGCAAAAAACAGCAAAGATAAGAGTTGTCCCGTACAGATTAACATCATTAAAAGGATGAGATATTACATTTAAAATTTGAACAAACAAATGTTTTGGATTAAGAAAGATATCAGAGCTATTTAACCGTACAAAACGACCTAAGTAAACACCAAAACTACCCAAGTATATTATAAAAAAACTACATAGATTAACAACTAGAGGTCTATAGCCTAATAAAAAATATTTTTCAAAATTCTTTAGTGTCCCAAAGCCTAAAAACAAGGATAACATTGCAAATGAAAGTAAATGTGTTAACTCAAACCACACACTAACATCGTTTTTAGGCCACAACTGAAATAAATCTGTAACTACATAGAGTGTGTTAGGAAAAAACAAGAGTGTTAACAAAACAATTAAGTATCTAAGCCACTTAAGTTTTACAAAAAACAATTGAGAAAGCAAAAAAGGAATCCAAGCTAAACCTAAGTTCTTTATTAAGAATAAGAAAGTATCATTCTTAACCACATAAATCCTAATTAAAATAAGCGTTACACAAAAGAGAGTAAACAGAATTAAAAACTTGATATTATGTAATTTAAAGAATGATAGCACAACAATAAAAGTAATAAATCATTCCAATAAAATAAATTCTATGGAGTTTATACTTTTAGCATTGATTTCCACCCAAATTATAATCAACTTTACAATCATGAATAAAACTTATGCCCTTATGATTAAGAACTTTACATACATCCTATTTTTCTCAATTGCCTTTGCTGGCTGTAAACCAACAGAAACAGTAAACTTACCAGAACACACTATATATGTTGATGATCCAAACAAGATTCCATCAAGACCAATATACCACGCGTCAAACACAAAAGAATTTGATTTAATTCATACCAAATTAGATGTTCGATTCAATTGGGAAAAAGCACACATGTACGGAAAAGCAGAAGTTAGCCTAACGCCACATTTTTACACTCAAAGTGAATTGGTTTTAGATGCTCGAGGAATGGATATTAGAAAAGTTCAATTAATTACAACTGGAACTGATAGTTTGCCACTAAACGTAGACTTAGCTTTTGAATACGATTCTCTTAAAATAAGCATCACTTTAGATAGAGATTACAGAAAGGAAGATACTATAAAGTTATTTATTGATTATACTGCAAAACCAAATGACTTAGCAGAGGGAGGGAGTACTGCTATAAAATCTGATAAAGGACTTTATTTTATTAATGAAAAAGGTGAAGATAAAGATAAGCCTCAACAAATTTGGACACAAGGAGAAACACAAGCAAACTCTGTCTGGTTTCCAACAATAGATTCTCCAAACCAGAAATCAACTCAAGAAATTGCTATTACTGTTTCAGAAAAATACAAAACACTATCTAACGGAATTTTATCTTATTCAGAATTAAATGGTGATGGAACAAGAACTGATTTTTGGGAACAAAACATGAAACATGCTCCATACCTATTTATGATGGCCATTGGAGATTTTGCAATGGTAAAAGATATTTGGAGAGATATTGATGTGAATTATTATGTTGAGCATGAATATGAACAGTATGCTAAAGATATTTTTGGTTTAACACCTGAGATGTTAGAGTTCTTTTCGAACAAATTAGGTGTAGATTATCCTTGGCAAAAATATAGCCAAGTAATTGTTCGAGATTACGTTTCGGGAGCAATGGAAAATACTTCGGCTGTTATTTTTGGAGATTATGTGCAACAAACTAAAAGAGAATTAATTGATGGAAGTGCAGGCGAAGATGTTATTTCTCACGAGCTATTTCATCATTGGTTTGGAGATTTAGTTACTTGTGAATCTTGGTCAAATCTACCATTAAATGAATCTTTTGCTACTTATGGCGAAGTACTTTGGAGAGAACATAAATATGGAGATGACAAAGCTGCTGAAGGTTTACAAAGCGATTTAAGTTCATATCTAAGTGAAGTTAGCAAAGGAAATCATAAAGACATGATTCGTTTCGATTTTAATAAAAGAGAAGATATGTTTGACAGACATACCTACCAAAAAGGTGGTAGAATTCTACACATGCTGCGGAACTACATAGGAGATAAAGCTTTTTTTGCTTCTCTTAAATTATACTTAGAAACCAATAAATATACCGATGTAGAAATGCATCAACTTAGATTAGCTTGCGAAAAAATAACTGGACAAGACCTAAATTGGTTTTTTAATCAATGGTTTTATTCTAAAGGTCATCCAGAATTAAACATCAATTACATTTATAATGATTCTTTAAAAACACAAAGTATTACTGTTGAACAAATGCAAAAATTAGATGTTGCTCCTATTTATTATTTACCAGTAAACATTGATATTTATGTTGATGGAAAAGTTGAAACTCATAAAGTTATTATTGATAAATTAACCAATGCCTTTACTTTTAATGTTTCTTCTAAACCAGATTTAGTAAACTTTGATAGTGACAAAATGTTACTTTGTGAGAAAGTAGATAATCACACCAATATTGAAGAGTGGGCTTTTATGTACAATAACGCTTCTAAATATTTAGATCGTTTTGAAGCAATTGCAAAATTATCAAAATCTGATGATGAGCTGGCAACACAAACAATGGTTAAAGCTTTAAACGACAAGTACCCTTATCTAAGAAGAAAAGCAATTTCCAGTATTAAAAAAGCACTTAAAAATGATACTGCTAACATTAAAAAGATATTATTCGATTTAGCTGAAAATGACCCTCAATCTAAAGTTAGAGGTAATGCTCTTATTGCGCTTTCCACTTACTTTAAAGATGATGAAACTGTTAAGGAAAGCTTAGTAAATGCAATGTCAGAAGAGTCCTATTATGTAATTGCGAGTTCATTAGAAGGATTATCAGAAGTAAGCTATAAAGATGCCTTAAAGTTTGCTGAGAGTTTTGAGTCTGAAGAAAACAATGATATTAGGGTTGCAATTGCAGGGATTTATGCTGAACATGGAGGGAAAGAACAAAATTCTTTCTTTCTTAAAAGTATAAAAGAAGCTTCAGGTTTTGGAAAATACAGTTTAGTTTCCAACTATAGCAAATTCCTTAAAAAACAAGATGGAGAAACGATAAAAGAAGCTTTAGCAACTTTAAAAAGTGTAGCAACAAATGAAAAAACATGGTGGGTTAGATTAACAGGAATTAATGCTTTAGCAGATATAGAAGAAATGTATAAAAACAGGATTCACATTTCAGAAAAAGAATTAAAGAGCTTAAAGTCTGGTGATGATAAAGAACTTGATTTGAGAAACCGTTTAAATGTTGACAAAGAAAACAAAGAAAATATCTCTTCAATTCTTAATGAAATCAAAGATTCAGAAAAAAACCCAAGACTAAGAAAAATGATGGGGCTAAAAGATTAGCCTTTAATAAGAGCATACATTTTAGAATCAATATATTCTCCGTCTTTAAAATAGGCTTTACTCAAAACACCTTCAAATTGAAATTTATTCTTTTTAAGAACTTTTTCAGATCCTTTATTTGATGAAAATATTGGAGCTTCAATTCTTATCAATTCTGTTGTTTTAAACAAATAATCACAATACGCTTTAATAACAGCAGACATAACTCCATTACCCCATTTATCTTTACATAACCAATAACCGATCTCATCTTTATGAGAGTTTTCTCCATACGTCAAATGCTGACCTATTCCTCCAATTAACTTCCCTTCTTTATTTCTAATACTCCAATTTATAATCCTTCCAAATTCTGCAGTTTGCTCATTTACATGATTTACCCAACATTTTGCATCTTCTAGAGAATAAGGATACGGTACTAAAAGTAAATTTAGTGAGATATCTCTGTCCCCAATAATTTTAGACAATTGGCTATAATCTTTTTCTGTGATTTCACTTAAATAATATTCCTGATCAATAATAATAATTCTATCCATTTCACTCATTCTTAACGAATCAAATATAACTATAGTATCTAGCCAATTCCCCTTATTAATTGTCTAATTTTCTTATTTAAGAGAATTAATAATGATATTAAAACAGCTCCCCTTTATAGATCTTGATTTTGCTAAGGTTTCAATGCGTGAAGATGGCATTGTAAATACCAGTATCTTATTAAATGATTCTATAACTCTAGAACAAGCAAAAGAATTATTGGCAGCCTATTTAGAAATTACAAAAGGAATTAACACCCCTCATCTTTTCACTGTAACTAAACTCTCTATAATGGACACTGAAGTTATGGATTTTATTAAGAATTCGGCAAATAAGCATGGCAAAGCAGATGCGTTTGTTATCAACTCTTTACCCCAGCGAATTATTGGTAATGCTTATTTAAAACTTCAATCCCAGTCAATCCCTACTAAGCTTTTTAGCTCTAAAAACAAGGCTATTGAATGGCTAAAAAAATACTAATAGCAAAAGCAACTATAAAGTGTCAAGACTTTTATTAAAACAAACTAATCAGTCAGTAAATTAAAAAAGATCTTGTTAAAACCCTAATAAGGTTACTCCAACTGTAAATGGGTAAAGTTCAGGTCCTCTTCCACTTTCAAACAATGGTGTTAAACTATAAGTCGCAAATAAATTAAACCTTCCCACCCCACCTCTAATAGTAGCACTAATCCTAAAAGGAATTGTATTAAAACTCTGTTTATCTTTATCTTTTTTCCCATCTCCATCTAATCTGTATTTATACTTCATTTTTGTTTGAAGATTAAAGCCAAAAATAGCTCCGGCTGATAAGTGAAATGATTTGTTTTTATGATTCCCTGTATTCAAGACAAATAATAAAGGAGCATTTATGAACCACGTTTTAAATCTATTTTTAGAATAGTCTAAAAGAGTATCAACTTCTCCCCAAGTATAAGTTTGATTAAACTCATCAACACTAGAATGAACGAAGTCTCCTCCTTCAGAATTTAATTTAATATTATACTTTAATTCATAGTTGTTCCACTCTGACCCTAAACCAGTAACAAAGCCAAAATGATGATTTTTAATTGGAACATACCATTCTGCAAAATTGATCGCAAAAGCCCATGATTTTGTATAATCCAACCCCATAAACTGTGTAACATCTTCAGGTGCTGTAGATATATCATTACTTAAATTAGTACTTATTTTAGAATTAACATATCCATTAATTGCTAAATCAACTCCAGCCCAATGACTTCTTCGCTTTTTAGGAGTTCTTTTTAATTCAACCGAATCACCAAGAACAGTCAATTGAGTATGTCCCCATTTAACTCTAACTGTATCACCATAATCTTTCACAATTACACCTTTATTGCCCAGTTTTATATCAACATCGTCATTATCCAAAACATTTAAATGCTGCTTACCCAATCTTATACTCGAAGCCCCTTCAGAGTTTATTGTTCTGAGAATCGGACTACCTGTAACACTAACACTTGACGCTCCTCTTGCTTTCCCAGTAATTGATTCTATTGCATTTACTTTAATATCAGATGCCCCTGAAATATCTATAACAATATGATTGGCAACAAAACTTGCAGCTTTCACATCTGAAGCTCCACTTGTAGTAATATTAAAATTATCTGCCAATCCTCTTAATTTCAAATCACTTGCACCAGAGAACTCAATAGAAAGATTAGTAACCTCTAAATTTAAATCTGCCTCAATAGCTCCAGAACCGTAAATCTTCAATTCTTCTTCCCTTACAACATCAAGTGTCGAAATTTCTGAAGCACCGCTTTGATGAATTCTATTTAGCTCTTTAAAGGTTAAAACGATTACAATGTTGTTCTTTAATTTCACCTTACCTTTTCTATAAATAGAAAGCACTCCATCAACAACTTCTGTTTTCACATTTGCAATATCGCCTACTCTTGTTCCTGGTATAGAAATTATTGCTTCATTCTTTGTGCCTTGAACTAACCTTACTTCTAATGAACCCATTACTTTTAATGAAGAAAAATCTTCCAATTCTCTTGTATCTGTTTGTGCTGAAAATGAATCAACAAAAAATAGGGCAACTAATGTTATAACTATTATTTTCATGTCTATTTTTTTATTATTAAATATCATCGGTGTTTAAAAGTAGGACGAACGTCTCTCTTAATTTGTTACAGCGTTAATCACTTTTTATTTTTTCCTCTAATAAAATTAAAAGGTTTAGCGTTTTCTGCAAATAATATTCCATCTCTTCCCTTGTCTAAAATCTTAGTTTTAACTTGTTGTTTTATTACCTTTCTGAAAATATCAAACTTGCTCATTTTCTTCTTTACAGGAGGTAAAGTTCTGTTATCTAAAACTTCATCTACATAAGTAATTTTAACACTGTTTTCTGCATATAAAATTTCTTCTATTTTAATTTCATTTTCTTGTAACGAAACGTCTTTTAGCTCCAAAGTATCTAGTATTTCATCTTGTTCAAGCAAACTTGCAAAAACATTCGCGTCATCATTAGTCTTAAGTTCTTGATGTATTTTATTCTTTATCTTATATGCTTGTTTTGAATCTTCGTTAACAATCTTTTTTTCTATTATTGCAGTCTGTAGTTTTTCTTCATCTAAAACATAAAACCTAAATAAATCTTCATTTTCATCCTCAATCAAAATAACTTCATCTATTTCTGCCAAAGGAAAATATTGTCGTTCTATACTATTATTAAAGCTATTAAACCAAAACAATACTATAACTGCTGCAGCTACAGCTGAAAACCACCAATACAAGGAAATCACTTTTGTTTCTTTCTGAAAAAGGGATTCTTTCTCCTTAAAAATAATTGATAGAGCAACAAGTTTCGTCTTTTGATATGCCATAAACTCTTTCTTTAAGCTTGAGTTTTTTGACAAAAACAAATTTAATTGGCCTGAAACCTCAGAACTATTTAATCCTTCTATTTCGGCAATTAAAAACGTGTCATAATTGATAAGCGTAATCAAATTATTCTCTTTTTTAAATTGGTCTTTATCCAACAATTCAAATTCAGGAGCAGTTAATTCGTGAATTTTAAAATCATCTAAATCTTCTTTTAATTCAGGGTTATTTTCAAAAAACAACATTAACTCCTCAATTAAATCAGGAGATAAAGTCTCCTCAACGTAATCGAGCAAATATGCTTCGTAGTTATTTTTTGTTATTAAACTCATATCAATGCTTCAACACTAACTAAATATTTTTTCAAAAACTTTCTCCCTCTAAAAATATAGACCTTTACTTGCGATTCCGTCATTCCTGTAATTTCAGCAATTTCATCATAAGCATAACCTTCATAATCTCTTAATAAAATAACAGCTTTCTGGTTTTCTGGTAGTTGTTCAATTGCTTCGTGCAATATTTCTTGTAAATCAGAATATTCAGTTTGTATGCTATAAGAATCCTCTTTTACATCATCAAAAGATCCTTGCCTTTTATCTCTTCTAATAACATCTATTAGACTGTGATAAGCAATTGTAAATAAATAAGATTTAATTTTTGATTTATCAACATTATCACGCTTTTCCCAAAACTTCAAAAAAGTATCTTGTACAATATCCTTAGCCTTATCGATGTCTTTAATGTTCTTTAAGACAAATCGATAAAGATTATCAGAATAACTCTCTACACTTTCGTTATATTCAGAAACGGTCATTAATTACTTGCTGTTTGTCTTATGACGAATTGGAATTACAAAAAGTTACAGCTTCTTTTTATTTTTTTTTGAAAAGACCAAAAATGGCAGAACCACTTCCCGTCATCGCTGCAAAAACTGCTCCTTCATCATACATTTTTTGCTTAGCATTTTTTATTTCAGGATATTTTGGAAAAACAGAATTCTCAAAATCATTATTAATTGTTGCTTTCCAATTCAATATTGATTCCTGTATAAGATCTTTAAGATTATGTAAAGATAATTTAGGAGAAATACCACTATAAGCCATTCCGGTACCAATATGGATGTTAGGATATTCTATTTTAATATGATAGAACGATAAATTAAGAGAAATAACCTCAAATTCATCTCCTTTATTAAAAGCATAAACTGGTTTATTCTCAACAAAAAAAGCACAATCAGTTCCTAATTTTTTAGAATAATTAATCAATTGTTCAATAGATAAGTCAAGATTAAATAATCTATTTAATGCTTTTAAAGTGAAAGCTGCATCTGCAGAACCTCCTCCTAAACCTGCTCCAATTGGAATAACTTTATGTAAATGAATTTTCACAAAAGGAACATCATAGTCTTCTTTAATCAGTTGATAAGCCTTCAAACATAAATTAGACTCTTGATTTCCAGGTATTTCAATCCCCGAAGAGCTAAATGTTAATGTTTCACTTTCAAGTATTTCTAACACATCAAAAACATCAAAAACAGGATAAAAAATACTTTCAATATTATGAAAATCATCTTCGCGTTTTTGAACAACGTTCAATCCTATATTTATTTTAGCATTTGGAAAAACAATCATTTTTATAATTTTATACGCTAATATCAAAAATACGAATTAGAAAAGTGCTGCTTTCACAAAATTAGTAATTTAGCGTTCTATTATTATTGGAAAAAGATGGCAGTATATTTAGATTTTGAAGAACCAATAAAAGTGTTAGAAGATCAATTGATTGAAAACACCAAACTAAAAGAAGAAAAAGGTGTTGACACCTCTAAAATCGTTATAGAAATAGAAAAAAAACTGAAAGAAACACGTAAAGAAATTTACGCGAATCTTTCTGCATGGCAAAGAGTCCAAGTTTCTAGGCATCCAGAAAGACCTTATACTCTAAGCTATATTCAAGCTGTTACTGATGGTGAGTTTATCGAATTACACGGAGACAGAACTGTTAAGGATGACAAGGCAATGGTTGGTGGATTAGGAAGTATTGATGGAACATCTGTAATGTTTATTGGGCAGCAAAAAGGTATTAATACTAAGATGCGTCAGTACAGAAACTTTGGAATGCCAAATCCTGAAGGTTATAGAAAAGCACTTCGCTTAATGAAGTTAGCTGAAAAGTTTAACAAGCCTGTTGTATGTTTTGTTGATACCCCTGGAGCGTTTCCTGGATTAGAGGCTGAAGAAAGAGGACAAGGTGAAGCAATTGCGAGAAATCTAATGGAAATGTCTCAGCTTACAGTGCCAATAATTGTCATTATTATTGGTGAAGGAGCCTCTGGTGGAGCATTAGGTATTGGTATTGGAGATAAAGTATTAATGTTAGAAAATACTTGGTACTCAGTTATTTCTCCAGAATCTTGTTCTTCAATTTTATGGAAGAATTGGGACCATAAAGAAGAAGCTGCAGAAGCTTTAAAATTAACTTCTTCTGACATGTTGGGTAACAAATTAATAGACGGAGTCATTAAAGAACCTATCGGTGGTGCTCATACTAATCCAGAAGAAATGTTCGGTTTAGTTAAAAAGGAAATACTCAAACACCTACCCAAGCTAATGGCATGTGATAAAGAAAAGTTGGTAACAAAAAGAATCAATAAATTTTGTTCGATGGGTGTTATTAATGAATAATAAATGTTCTTATACTAAAAAGGAGCAATAAATATTGCTCCTTTTTTCATTTTAAATCCAATCGTCAGTCATTACTTATTATACCAAAAAGCCACATCTTTTATTTCACTTGAGTGTATATAAGTTCCTTTTAGAGCTTTCGTAGTAAAATCGTAAACACTTAGTGTATTCCCATTACCAACAAACAACTCATTGGTAACTTCATCATACCAAATTCTTTCAGCTCCTATATTTAACAAATAAGATGATGTAGTAAAAGTGTTGACATCAATAATTGTCAAATTGCCTGCCTCAGCTACTAAGTAAGTTCCATTTTCTATCTCAAAACAATCCTCTATTTTACCAATATTTACACTAAATGGTGATGTTATAAAACTTGAGGGAACATCATAGAACAAAACCTTCCCACTTAAAAAAGAATTATTTACTAATAAAATTATAGTGTTAGTTGATTTCGAGAAAATACCTTTAACATCCTCATTTAAATTTGCTTGCTGATTTATTGCTCCTGAAGCCATCCAATATAATACTAAATGTGCTGCATTAGTTGACGCAGATCGCTCTTCAGAAACTAAAAATTGATTATTGTGAATATGCATACATTCCGTATAAAATCCAGTATTTATGGGCGTGTTATAATTCGGATTTCCATTTTCATCATACCCTTGAATTCCTCCATTTATTTCCCCTAAATATAAATTTTGATTAGCAGAATAAAAACCAGTGTATAATGGAAATGGATTAAAATTCACATTCCAACCAAGACTATTAGAATTTAAGTCTATTGTACTCACATTCCCTGGTTGGCTAGATGAATGAATTAATTGTTGGTTATAAGAATCTACTACTGTTTTTAAGTGGTTCCCTTGAACAGAGTAATAAAAATTAGCCGTATAATTATCATTCAATAAATAAAAAGTAGTTAAGCTTTGACTGTTACTTACAACAAAAACCCCTTCTCTAAATTGAGGTGTTTCGTTATAAAAGAGTTTAACATACTCTGAAGTAGTATTTTCTCCATCAAAAACTCTAACACTTAAATTATAAACACCATTTTCTAATTGCAGGTTATCAAAAAAATAAGAAATATTTAGATTATAATTTTTAGTATTTGGTTTTTTAGACACATTGGCTAAAACATTAATATCATTTTCATTCCTAACAGAAACAGTAACACTTTCAATATTTCTATCATCAGAAATAGTAGCCAAGACCTGAATTGTATCTATTCCATTAACTTGCTGTAAATGAAACGGACTATTAATAATAATCTTAGGCTTCTCATCATCTTTGTCCTTAGAACAGGAAAACAAAAAAATTCCTAGTAAAATAATAATTCCTGTAATTAACTTTAAGCTCATAAAACGAAATTAGCCTTTTTATTGCTTTGATAATAACTCTTTTAACAAACGGTTAATTACCTGTTAATAAACTTTTTAAATCGTAATTTTAATGAACTTATAATAAACCCAATTATTATAAAACATTTTCAGAAAGCATAGACCTCTATTTTGTAACTTTGAAGAATGGCAGACGCAAATAATATATCTACAAGAAAACGAACCAAACCAGCTCATCAAGCTAATCCTATACTACAAGGAGGTAAATTACCTCCACAAGCCATTGATTTAGAGGAAGCGGTTTTAGGAGCTTTGATGCTAGAAAAAGAAGCGCTAAACAGTGCTATAGATATTTTACAATCCAAAAGTTTTTATAAGGAATCGCACCAAAAAATATTTGCTGTAATCTTACACCTCTTTGGAGAAACACAGCCAATTGATATCTTAACGGTTACTCAAGAACTTAAAAAACGTGGCGAACTAGAAATTGTTGGTGGTCCCTACTTCATAACACAATTAACCAATCGTGTTGCCTCAGCAGCAAACATTGAGTATCATGCAAGAATAATTTCACAAAAACATATTCAACGAGAATTAATTAGAATTTCTTCTGAAATTATTACCGATGCTTATGATGAAACTACAGATGTATTTGCACTATTAGATAAAGCCGAAAAAAGTCTTTTTTCTGTTGCAGAAGGTAATATTAGAAAGAGTTACGAATCAATGTCTGATTTGATTAGAGAATCAATCAAAAATATTGAAGAAGCTAAAAATCAAGAAAGTGGTGTTATTGGTGTTGCTTCAGGATTTACAGCTTTAGATAGAATTACTTCTGGATGGCAACCTTCAGATTTGGTTATTATTGCAGCTCGTCCTGCAATGGGAAAAACTTCTTATGTACTTTCTTTAGCAAGAAATGCAGCGGTAGATTTTGGTATGCCGGTTGCATTCTTCTCTTTAGAAATGTCTGCTGTTCAATTAGTAACAAGGTTAGTTTCATCAGAATCTGAAATTTCATCAGAAAAATTAAGAAGTGGAGATTTACGTAGTGATGAAATTCAACAAATACAAACGAAAATCGCAGGACTAGCTGAAGCTCCGATTTTTATTGATGACAGTGCAGGTTTATCAATTTTCGAATTAAGAGCGAAAGCACGAAGATTAAAATCACAACACAATATTCAACTACTTATTATAGATTACCTTCAATTAATGAGTGGTAATGGTGATAATGGAGGTAATCGTGAACAAGAGATTAGTATGATTTCTAGATCTTTAAAAAGTATAGCTAAAGAATTAAACATTCCTGTTTTAGCCCTTTCTCAATTAAGTAGAGCAGTAGAAACAAGGGGTGGAGATAAAAGACCGCAACTTTCCGATTTAAGAGAATCTGGTTCTATTGAACAAGATGCAGATATGGTTCAATTCATTACTCGTCCAGAATACTATGGCATTACAGAAGATGAAGAAGGAAATTCAACTCAAGGAATGGCAACAATTATTATTGCAAAACACAGAAATGGTTCCGTAGGAGATGTTAGTTTAAAATTTGTTGGTCACTTAGCAAAATTTGAAGATTTTGAACAGGGCAATAATGATTTTGGAGACTTCGACAATAACACAATGCCTATTGGTGATGATTTTGATGCTCCAACAATTCCTTCTAAAATGAACGACATCGATAATTTTAATTATGGTGTTGAGGATGAAGATGAAGATGCACCGTTTTAAAAATTGATATGAAAAAAATACTCTTCTTAATTCTAATATCGTTATTCTCACTAAAAGCAAGTGCAACATACCTGCTTATACCTATGGATAATGTCCAAAAAAATCATTTAAAAGCATATGGCGTTGCATTTTGGGTATTACAAAATGATGTAGAAATTGATTGGTTATTAAATTACCGTGGTGGAAGTTTTATGATTAAACACATTAAAGCTATCGAAGAAGAATTAATTATTCGAGGAGTATCCTTTGAAGTAATTGCTAATGTAAAATCTACAGCAATTCTAAAAAAAATTGCTGATCCAGAAATTAATATGGATGTTGTAAAATTGGAAAAAGAACCAAAAATTGCTGTTTATTCTCCAAAAAACAAACAACCTTGGGATGATGCTGTTACACTCGTTTTAAAATATGCTGAGATTCCTTATGAAGTCGTTTATGATGATGAAATCATTGAAGGCCTATTACCAAAATACGATTGGCTTCATTTACATCACGAAGATTTCACAGGTCAATATGGCAAGTTTTACGCTTATTATAAAAATGCTGCTTGGTACAAAGAGCAAGTAAGATACAACGAAGAAACAGCTTCGCGTTTAGGCTTTACAAAAGTTTCTCAACTAAAACTAGCTGTGGCTAAAAACATTAAAGAATTCACTTTCGGAGGAGGTTTTCTCTTTGCTATGTGCTCTGGAACCGATGCATTAGATATTGCCTTAGCCGCAGAAGGTTTAGACATTTGTGAAGCAATGTTTGATGGTGATGGAACTACACCAAACTATAATTCGCAATTAGATTTTAGTAAGAGTTTCGCTTTTAAAGATTATAAGCTAAAAACTAATCCTCTAGAATATGAGTTTTCAACCATAGATGCTACACCAACCCATGCTAAAACCCCAAAAAAAATAGACAATTTTACTTTATTTGATTTTTCTGCTAAATGGGACATTGTACCAACTATGCTTTGTCAAAATCATACAAGTATTGTTAACGGATTTTATGGTCAAACAACAGGTTACAACAAACAATTCTTAAAATCAAATGTATTAGTAATGGGCGAAAACAAATCACTCAACTCAGCAAAATACATACACGGAACTTTTGGTAAAGGTACTTGGACTTTTTATGGAGGTCATGACCCAGCAGATTACCAACACATGGTAAATGATCCTCCAACCGATTTAAACTTACACCCTAACTCTGCTGGTTATCGTTTAATCTTAAATAATATCTTATTTCCTGCTGCTAAGAAAAAGAAACAGAAGACTTAGGTACTCATTGTCCGATTTTTTCATAAAGTCTTAAAAAATAGATTTGACTATAATAAGTAAATATTTTTCAAATCAAAACAGAATTAACTTTTACTAAAAAAAATGAATTAATAATGAAAGGTATAATCTTATTCGCTATTGGAACTTTCTTTAGCTTTAATATGAAATCTCAATCCATTTGTAAAACATGGTACTCTGAGGAAGATAATATTTGCATTTCAATTGATTCTGTTTCAAAGTGTGTTATAATTCAAGATTATTATGAAATGGATTGTGATAGGATTACTTATAAACTTAAAGATGAAAAGCTAAACTAAAATGGAAGGCAAATCAAAGAATGTTTCCATTTGGATGGAGAAAAGATGTTTATTGGTTAACTATTAGTAATATAACAAACACAACTTTAACACTAAAACTATTACCAAATAAACGACATTATCTTATAGATGAAGATCTTTGGCTAGTAGGGAAAAAAATAAAATTTTCTGCTAAAAAAGACAGTTGTTATGAGATACTTAAAAAAGAGAATTATAAATAAAAATCTCTTAACTTCAGAAAACATATTCCATTTCATATTATGTTTATTTGATTTATACAAAACTAAAACTCAGGAGCGACTTCAACCTTCATAACCTTATTTGTTATAGGATGTTCAAACTGAATAAACTCTGCATGTAAATACAAACGAGAAGCTGGTTTACCATACATATCATCACCAACTATAGCCATATTCAAACCTAAGTGGTGTGCAGCATGCACACGTAACTGATGAGTTCTACCTGTAATTGGATAAAAATGAATTCGAGTTTTACCATTAACCCGTTCTATAACATTATAAATAGTCTTAGCAGACTTACCGTCATCAGAACAAACTAATTGTCTTGGTCTATCATTAATATCTGGTCTTAAAGGCAACTCAATCGTTCCTTTATCTTCTTTTACTTCCCCATCCAATAAGGCCACATACCTTTTCTTTATGGTTCTATCCATAAACTGCTTTTGCAATACTTTATGCACCTCCAGTGATTTTGCAATAAGCAAAATACCTGATGTTTGCATATCTAACCGATGAACCGTTAAAGGTCCAGTAGCTTTAGGATATTTAGCTTTCATACGTTGAGAAACAGAATCCTTTATATTAACACCTGGAACAGATAATAAATCTGCAGGCTTATTAATAACAGCCATATATTTATCTTCAAAAAGAATTACTATTTCAAGATCATCTACATTATTTTCTAACATAGGATTATCATCAATAGATAAGCCTTCAAGCATATGTCCTAAAATAGGCTTGCACTTTCCTTGACATGCAGGATAAAAGTTCTTATGTGTTCTAATTTCAGACTTGGGAGATTTTCCCCACCAAAATTCTGCAAGAGCTATAGGTTTTAAATTGTGTTTAAAAGCATAATTCAATAGTTTAGGAGCTGCACATTCTCCAGCAGCTGCAGGTGGTATTTTCAATGCTGTTTCATTAAAGATATTAATCAAACTTTTAATATCTCCATTAGCATTTAAAAAGTTATATTGTTCGAAGAGTTGTTGTTGTAAACTAGCAGATTTAGCTTGTCTTATATCTTTTAATCTTGCTATTTCTTTGGCAACTGGATCAACCTTAACTTTAATAACATTTACTTTATCTAACCAGTCTTCTGTTAAGTGCTGAATATAGAATTTCATATTAGCACTTTCCTGTTTCAGTTTATCATTAAACTCTTTATACTCAGAACCAAAAAGTTCAATTTTGGCTGTATTACGTTCTAAATCTCTTATTTTTTTAACTTCAATACTCCGTTTTCTAGATTCAGATAAATCAGTATCCATCAACTTTTGAACTTCTTCTAATTTTTTATGATTAGTAATAAATTCAATATCATCTTCTAAGCAATTAATCTTAGAAATTAGCAGGCTTACTTTCTTTATACCTGGAATAAAGAAACTATCAACAGCCATCATATCAAATACTGGAGGAACAAATCCTTTATGATCATTTGAATCAAATAACTTACCAGATACTCCAGACAAATAACCTAACTCTCCATCTAGATTTTGAACGACTAAAACACCAAACATTTTACCAATAGCATCCTCTTTAGTTTCTAAATCTAATCCAAATTTTGTATCCCAATTAGATTGTTCAGATAAATGATTTTGTAATTCTTTGGCAGCAATTACAGCAAGAGTATGAGGAGCATAATAAAAAGGAAATGTGAACTTTTCAGGCAAAGAATAACTGGAGATGTCCTCCTTAAACAATGTAAATCTATTTGACATATAAAACTTAGATAACAATAAAAAAAACTAATCAAACATATTCCAAGAAATCCCAAACTTTAATGATTTTCCCATAGGAGGATATCCAGTTGCTAAATATGATTTCTGCAAACTTCTTCCGGAATTAAAGTGTTCATACTTTAAAAAGATTTGAGCTCGTTTTAAATGAGTATTAATAAACAGATCAACTCTCGGATAAAACCCCATTTCAGTACCTCCTCCTTGTTTAGTAAACTCATTGATCGCAGGCATATAAGCATATCCGAAATAATTCGTAGAATAAGAAAAACTTAAGCCACATTGAAATTTCATAGCACCCTTAAAAATTTGTTTTTGATAATATAGAACCTGCCTTCCAATAACATTTGGGATTGGAAAAAGTAATTCATCCGATGTAATTTGATAAATGAAAGCCGTCCTGAAATGAAAATTTAAAAGTCTATAATCTTTGGCTAATAAAAAACTGGAAATCAAGGCCTGTCCACTATCTTGAAATGCAATACCTAAACTATCATAAAACAAAGTATTATTCAATAACTTAGATGCCACTTTAAAATCTAATTTTAGTTTTTTATACTTAACACCCAAATTAATATCAAGCAAAGATTGTTTAACCAAATCAATATTCTCCCATTTAAAATGATTTGATGAGTAATTCTTAAACTTTAAATCAGCTTCATTTATAAAATAACCAGCCCCTCCTTCTATTACATATTTTGCATGATCCAACACAATATTTAATTCAATATCAATATCACCTTTTCTATAACCATTCATACCATATTTAGCTATTCCTTCAATTGATAACTCTTCTTTATCAAACTTAGATTCTATTCCAAAATATGTATTTTGAAAAGAAGTATCCAATCCAAAACTTTGAAAATAATTGATTTGATCATACTGACCAAAAAGTTCTATTGAAATATTTTTCAACATAGCTCCAACATATCCAGTATTACTCATTGTGTTACTAAAAATAGAATCAATACTAGAAACTGGATCTATATAAGAATTCAAATAATATGATGAGGAAGAGTCATTATCAAAAAAGACTTTTTGATAAGTAGTATAATTAACCTTATGTCTTAAATAAATATTTTTTTGAATTGATGTATCGGAATCAAAATTTACTATATCCAAATGCTGCCCTAACTCATAACTATATTTCTTTATGAAAGAATTGGAATTACTCAAATTAACAGAATAATTTTGAGCATCATCAAACAATTCAAGTTCATATTGTTCAATATCAACTAACCCTCCATTCTGTTGATAAAAATCACGATAAATTCCGTTAGAAAATTTAGCTGAATAATTCCCTTTTTTTGAACGAAAACTTAAAGCTCCTTCAAATAAATTAGTGTTAACTTCTTGGTTAAGATAAGCTCCAGGAGAACTAATTTTCTTAAAATCAAAATCAAAATGAAGTAACTTACCCCACTCTTGAATATGTCTTAAATAAAAATGTTGTTCTTTTCTACTAGCATTAATATAAGTTACATTAGAATATGGTTTAAACCCAGATAGCTTGTAAAGCTTCTTTGAAAGTATATCTTTTTCAACAATCAAGTTTTTATGTTTTAAACTAAAGGTTGTAGGATAATAAGAAGGAGAGCCAAAAGATCCAAGATTATTTATTAAAACATCATTCTGATGCTTATAAAAAAGAATATCCATTTCCTGATGATCAGACTTTAAAATAGAGTCATATTGACTATTTATAACAATTAGGGAGTCAACTTTTTGCGCTTGAGTATTTAATATACCAAACAAGGTAAAGAAAGAAATTATCAATATAAGATATATATATTTCATTAGAAAAACGAAGGTAACAAAAAAGCCCCAATCTTACGAAAGGGGCTTAATTAAAATTGGCAACGACATACTCTCCCAGGAAAACCTAGTAC
>CAJWVX010000057.1 GCA_913048175.1 uncultured Flavobacteriales bacterium
CTTAATTAATCATCGAATTTTAGAATAACACTCTCGTTTAACGGGGGTCAAAACAGTACTCCCTTTATTTTCCTTTTCTCAAGTTTTTGAAGAGCACATTAAAGAAAATGCAATTGAAATAGAAAACATCAATAATTTATCCCAAGAAGTTTATGATTCTATCTCTAAGTTTGACTTAATAATGGTTGGAGAAATGCACGGGACTCAAGAACCTTCATTACTTGTTGAATCATTGGCAAAACTGATTTCAAAAAAAGAAGGAATGGTTTCTGTTGGACTTGAAATTCGAATGAATGAGTTATCTAACTTTATAGAAAATCCAACGAAGGAAAATCTGTTAAATTCAAGATTTTTCTCTAAAGAAAATACTGACGGTAGAAATGGACAATCTTGGTTTAATTTAATTCTAAACTGTAGTAAAGACAAAAATATCAATCTCTTCTTTTTCGATAATGCTACACAATATGAGAATAGAGATAGTATTATGTATGTTGGTATTAAAAATCAGAAGTTGCAATTCCCTAATAATAAAATCATTACTATTTCAGGTAATATTCATAATTGGAGAATACCATTTAATGAAATGACAACAATGGGAATGAATTGTTTAGAAGATTCTTTAAACTTTCCGTACGATAAAGTATGTTCTATCACTCACACTTATTCTGAAGGAACTATGCTTAATGGTAACGGGAATGGTCTTAAACTATCGACAATTCCATTTGAAGAGAACATTTATTCTAAATCGATTGATTATGAGAATTATTTAATATTTTATGATTTTAGCAAAGAGAACAGTTACAACTGTACTTACTATTCTAAAAAAGTAAATCACTCAAAAAAAATAAAAAAGTAGATACCAATCTATTGGCTGATAACCTTACGTTTAGTTTTAACAAAACGAAAAAATAGATAAGGCCTTCTCCACTATTAACTATCAAATATGAAACTTAGAAACGGATTATTAGTCTTTGGAATTATCATCACCATTCTTTCTTTTAAGACAGATAAAGAACAAATAAAATCATTTCCTACCAAAGAAACCATATCGAAAAAAATGGATTCTATTATGAAAAACAGTGATCTTCATGGTTTAATTGCAATAGCTGTAAATAAAAATGGTGAAAGAGTAGAATATACATATGGGAATGCAATTTGGAATAAAAACACCCCAATTAAAACTAACAATATTTTTAGAATTGCTTCAATGACAAAACTGTTAACAAGTTTAGCTGCCTTGCAATTAGTAGAAAAAGGTTTAATAGGATTAGATCAAGATCTTTCTTCGATAATGCCCGAAATGACCTTAATCCCAATCTTAACAGATGACAAAAAACTTATTAATGGGCAAAATCCAATTACACTCAGGCATTTATTAACCCATACATCTGGATTTGGATATTCCTTTACAGACTCTTTATTGACGAAACATAATAGAACTAATTGGAATTATGAAAGTTTGCCAAGAAGGTTCGAAAGCGGAACTCAATTTCTTTATGGCACAAGCACGGATTGGATTGGCAAATTAATTGAGAAAATATCTAAATCAAGTCTAGAACAGTATTTTAAAAAAAACATTACAAACTCTTTAGGTATGAAACGCACTAGATTCAATCTGCCAAATTCTCTTAAAAAAGAAATTGTATCATTTGGCAGAAGAGGAGAAAATGGGACAAAAAAACTTACAGAAATCCCAAACCGAATACCAAAAAATAAAACTAAAGAATACAGCGGTGGTGGCGGGCTCTATTCTTCACCAGAAGACTATACAAAACTATTAGTATGTCTATTAAATGAAGGAGTCTATCCTAATGGGCGAATACTTAAAAAAGAGACAGTAAACCTAATGTTTAAAGAACAGCTTAATGATATTGATATGAACATAGAGAGCAACTATTTTCAACAAGGACTTTGTTGTAATTTCTCAGGACTAATTAAACCTACATCCAATTGGAGTTTAATTGGACTTATTGACACTGAAGCTACACCTTATGGCCGAAAAGAAGGCACCATACTTTGGGGAGGAATTTTTAACACTTATTGGTACATTGATCGAAAGTCAGGAATTGTTGCAAGTATATATACCCAACATTTACCCTTTAACAATTCGGAAACAACATCAATATTTGATAAATTTTCGGAGATTATTTATACAAATAATAATTAAAATAATATAGAACACTCTATTTAGTTAATTTGGTTTGCAGTAGTTTACGAAAGTTTAGTGATTTCTACTGCCCTACTTTACAGTTACTAAACGTTGGCAATAAGTAAAAAAATAATGATAGAATTAAAGTCATTTAAAATAGAAGATTGGGAGTATCTTAAAAAATGTATTTCTAGTGAATCGGAACTAATCCAATTTACTGGAGAAATTTTCACTTTTCCAATTAACCAAAAACAAGTCGAAGTTTATTTGTCTGACTCTAATCGAACTGTATTTAAAATAGACAACGAGAATCACCAAACAATCGGAATTGCTGAAATAAGTATTCATCAGGAAAATATTGCGAAAATAGCTCGAGTTTTAATCGGAGATAAATCAATGAGGGAAAGGGAATTGGAACTGAATTGATTAAAAAACTAACCCAATATGGATTTAATAATCTCAAAAAGGAAAGAATTATCCTAAATGTTTATTCTTGGAATATTGAAGCAATTAAATTTTATGAAAAAGTTGGGTTTTATCAAACAGACAAGCCAATAGAATTTGTGAAAGTTGAGAATGAAATATGGGAAACAATCGAAATGGAAAAATACAATTATACCTAAAAGCTTAAAATTTATAACTATTAATATTTGAGCAATTTTGTTTAAAACTTTTATGTCTACTTTTTAAGCTAAAATAAACAGACCTGAGCGTAATCATAGTATACTCTCCATAAAAACAAAACAAACACCCCAACTCCTTTTTTGCGCTACAATACTTGTTTTCACTAGTATTCTGAGATGTACTTCATATATTTTAGATTAATTATTGCTAATTTGGATACTAAAACTGAATAAGTACACCGGTGCACTTATTCAGTTATTGTAAAACATAGACTTTCAAATATAACTTCATAAAAATATGTTAGAGATTTACAACATAGAGCAAGTAAGTTTTGACTACTTATTGTTTTTATTTGCCCTCGTTATTCTTATTTTCGGAATATTTTTTTTAAAAATAAAATTAGCTTACCCATCAAAAAAAGAGCTAGAAACTCCTTTTGAAAGAATTAAAGATTTAGTCGATTTAAAGAAGAAACAAGATGAGGATAGATTGGCTATGAAAGGATTTATGGCAGTTCCTATTTTTATTGGATTCATGATGCTTATTTCAGTTATAAAACCAAATATTAAAGCATTCTATTACTCTCACATCAAGACAAACAATAACACAATTGGTATTGTTGAAAATTTAAACGTCTCTGAAAGTTTTAATCTACAAATGATTTCCTTTAACATAAATAATATGTCATTTTCAACTATTAAAGATGATAGGTTTAATCAAAAATTAGGGTTTTCAAATCGAGACTCCTTATCTATTAGTTACACCATTACAAGCAACAAAGAAGTAGATATGTTTACAAAGATAATCAAGTTGAATAATTAACGTGCTACAACAATTTCTATATTTCATTATGTTGCCTCATTATCCTAAATTTGGTTTCAACAAAACGAAAACATAGCCAAGCGCTAACAATTAATTATGAACATAACTAAATATATAGCTCTTATTTCTATTCAAATAACGTTAATGTTGTTTGTAGTTCAGGCTCAGAATAAAAATATAGAATCTCCCATTCTTGATGACTATATTGATAGTCTTTTTACTGACTACAATAGTTTAAATAAACCAGGCGTAGCCATTGCTTTAGTTCAAAATGGCAACGTAATTTTAAAAAAAGGTTACGGTATGGCAAATATCGAACAAGGAAAAAAAATAACAACTTCAACTGTTTTTGATATGGGATCGGTTTCCAAACAGTTTACTGGGTTTGCAATTTCATCTTTAATAGAACAAGGAAAAATTTCATTGAATGATGATATCAGAATGTATATACCAGAGTTTCCTGATTTTTGGCACATAATTATTATTAACAACCTATTACACATGACTAGTGGTTTAAGAGAATGGGTTAGCTTGCTAGAGTGTGCAGGGAGAAACACTAGTGATACCATACATTTTCAAGATGTACTTAAAATGCTCTACAATCAAAAAGAGCTTAATTTTATTCCTAGTACTAAATACAGTTATTCAAATACCAATTACAATGTACTTGCTGAATTAGTTAAACGAGTTACAAAAATGTCGTTCCGCAAATGGATGGATTTAAACACCTTTAAACCCCTTGGCATGAATAGCTCACTTATTTATGATGATTCTACCGAAATAATAACAAACAAAGCACTTGGATATTATTATAAAGGCAATAGATACCAAATTCAGTTCGATAATTCAACTGTATATGGGTCAACATCTGTATATACAACTATTGATGACTTTAGTAAATGGGCAATCAATTTTAATAGTTCTATACTTAAAAATAATGCGGTAATAAATAGAATGTTACAACAAGGTGTATTGAGTAACGGTAAAGAAATAGAATATGCTTTCGGAGTAGGAATCGGTAAATACAAAGGAATAAAAAGGATAACTCATCTTGGCTACTGGTCATCATTTAATAGTTATTCAGGTTACTTTCCTGATCAAGATTTTTCATTAATAATATTTAGTAATGACCAATCTTTTAAAACATGGCCTACTGCATGTAAGATTGTAGATTATTATTTAAAAGATTTTTTAGATAATACAACAAACAGTTTAATAGAAAAAAAGAAAATTGAATTAAGTCCTGAACATCTAAAACCATTTGAAGGATGGTATTGGGACGAATCATCTTGGATAGCAGTAAATATATCTATTAAAAGTGACTCCTTAAGAGTAGATTTAGGTGGTGGTAATGAACAGACACTTATACCAATAAGTTCGAACGAATTCCGAATATTAAATTCGGATAAATTTATAAAATTCAAAGGTAAAGGCAAAAATAAGATGCTAGATATCATCTATTATAATGGACATATAACTGCTTATAACTATTATGACTTTAAAGAATATTCTACTAAAAAATTGAAGGAATTTGTTGGTATCTACCACAGTGATGAACTCAATGTAAATTATGAAGTTGTATTCATAGACAAACAACTTATTCTGAAAAACATCAAAGAAGAAGTTGTTTTAAGTTTTTCTGTAAAGCCTAACCTGTTTGTAAATGGACTATGGTATATGAACGAATTTCAATTTGAAAAAGATGATAATAATGAGATAAAAGGATTAAGAATTTCCTCAGAAAAATCAAAAAACCTTTGGTTTAAAAAAATAGAATAAAATATATTACTCTTCCATTACCTTTATCAATTTAGATTAATAAGCTATTATAATGGTAATTTTTAAAATCATAATTTCGTTAATTCAAAATATATTTAATTGTATTAATAGCTTGTTTAAGAGATTAAACGCTCCAACAAGTACATTTATAAGAATATAAATTTCTGATATTAAACCATATAGAAACAGTGAAAGCGATGGAAAATGAGCTCCCTATTTGGACTACCTGTCAGGAATGTGAGGGGCGTGGTAAAAAAAGTCGGAGAATCCGTACTAAATCACGTCACAAAAAAAAGAAAGGACTCGCTCAATCTGAGATCAGAAAAGAGGAAGCTCTTACTACTGAACCTCCTAAATACTATATTGAACCTTGCTTAAACTGTAGCGGTTCTGGATTAGTTTCTGCTACTAGCCCTACTCTAATTGATGAAGATAACTACCCACACATTGCTATTATTGGTGGTGGTATTGGCGGAATTGCTCTTGCTGTTGCCTGTTTACATCGTGGCATTCCTTTTACTAT
This sequence comes from uncultured Flavobacteriales bacterium, assembly GCA_913048175.1. GTDB lineage: Bacteria > Bacteroidota > Bacteroidia > Flavobacteriales_E > Vicingaceae. The sequence continues at coordinate 5,898 of CAJWVX010000057.1, forward strand.
TTATGAACGAGATAGCGGTTTTGATGCTCGCTCTCAGGGTTACGGGCTTACCTTACAACAAGCAAGTAAAGCAATTGAGGGTTTTGGTATCTTCAATTTAGAAAAAGGAATAATCTCTACAAGACATGTTATCCATACTCCAACAGGAGAAATAATAAGCGAATGGGGTTCTAGAAACAGGATTGAAGCTGCTCCTCAAAAAGCTTCTAAACGAAGAAACATTCATATCAGTCGGCAGGCATTACGCTTAGCTTTGTTAGAGCAACTTGGCGGACATGATAAAATAAAATGGAATCATCAATTAGTTGATTTCAAGGAAACCAAAAACAAAGGAGTTAACCTCAGCTTTAACGTTAATGGAGAAATAAAAACCGCCAAAGCAGATCTTATGATTGGTGCAGATGGTATCCGAAGTACTGTTCGGAAATTGTTAATTGGTGAAGAGACTACACCTTTACGCTACCTAGGATGTATTGTAATATTGGGTATTTGTCTTTTAAAGGATTTAAAAGGACTTGAAAGTTCTTTACTGGATGCTGCCACAGTATTTCAAACTGCCAATGGTAATGAACGGATTTACATGATGCCTTATTCGTTCGATTCGGTAATGTGGCAACTCAGCTTCCCCATGCCAGAGGATGAGGCGAAAGCCTTGAACAAAAAAGGAGTTAAAGCCCTTAAAGCCGAAGCATGCCTAAGAACTCAGTGGCACACTCCTATTCCAGAAATTTTAGCAGCAACCTCAGAAACACTAATCACTGGTTATCCTGTTTATGACAGAGAATTACTACAACCCCAATTATTAGAGAAAGGAAACCAAATCACGCTAATTGGAGATGCCGCCCATCCTATGAGTCCATTTAAAGGACAAGGTGCAAACCAAGCCCTTTTAGATGCTTTGGCGTTAGCTAGAGGAATTACAAAAGGCTGCGGATCTACAATGCAATGGAAAGAAGATGGCATAAGAAAAAGTGTATTAACTGATTTTGAAGCCGAAATGTTAAGCCGTAGTGCTTCTAAAGTAAAAGATTCTGCAGAAGCTGCACAGTTTCTGCATACTGAGATTGACCTTACTGATGATGGAAAACCGAGAGGAAGACATCAAAAAAGAAAAGTTACTTGAATAGTATTGAGTTAATGTGGTTTTAGCACAAAAGGGCTTAAAATTGCTGAAAGATGAATTAACCCCTCTAAATGTGAGGCTTATTCATTTAATTATTCTAATACTAAATCATCTTCTGCTACCATTACCCCAAATTTAGTTGTATTGCTTTTACTACTCCATCAAAAGGAGCAGTAACATTAATTTCAGTAGTCATTACTTAAATAATAAACAAAAGATCATTCTTTTTAATAGTATCACTAGGTTTAACTACTAAAGAGCTTAAACTACCTTGTAAAGTTGCTCCTATCTCTTTATCAACTTCAGCCTTTTTATGCGCTACTTTATCACCCAAATTAGACAAATCTGCTGGTGTTGGAATAACAAACTTAATTCCTGATTCCCTACATTTTGTTGCAAACTCTAATTCTCTGATAAAAAATCCATAACCTAGATGAATCGCATTAATATCTAAGTAAGGTTTCAATGCATCTTCATTTTTACCAATTTGATAAGATTCATATGATTTAAAATTATGTAATTAATACCGATATTCATAAGTAAAAACTACTAGTGTTTCAATTCCTAATTCTGATGCAGTTCTTAAGATTCTAGTTACAATTCCACGACTGACTACAACTAATAATTGTTAATTTCTAGATGTTCAGATATACTATTTATTGCTTATATAACAAGTTTTTTGTGAGATTAGCCGATTAAATAATATTACATAGATATTAATTATTTTTTTAATTTGTTATAATCACAACAGGTATTCCTTTTATTTTATTCATCCTTCGATTAATAAGTTGATAAGCATTCTCATTTATTCTATCTACATATCTTAGTTCAATAATTATAGCCTTCAATTCTTTTCTTCCTAAAATTATCTTTTCTGATTTACGAATTAATTTTCTTGTTTTTAGAATGTCCAAATCTTCTGTTATTAAAATTCTTAAATTAAAATCGTCTGTTACTAACAATTTAATCATATTCTCTCCTCTCAATTTTGTTCGCTTTCATCCTGAATCAATTTATAGCATTTCCTGAAATTTGACCATACAATTTTAACATTTTCTAATTCTGTTAGTTGTGAATTTTTTTCTAAGAAAATGGATTGAGGCTTTAATCTATTATGCACATCATTAGACTCCTCTAATTCTTTAATCTTTATTCTCTGTTGAAATACTCCAACTTCAATTTCTTCAGCCATTAATAATAATTTTAAACTCAGTTCTTATGTTTTTTGTGATATTTAGTTTTTTTCATATTCAACCTCTAGTTACTAATCATTTACTCATCACCAGTCCACTTACTTGTTAAATAATCGACACAAGACTTATGCTCATAGTTATCATCGCTTCAAATTATGAGCCTCATTTCATCTTAAATGGGTATACACTTAAACTTCTCTTCTCATTGTTGAATTATTATTTAATAATTCAACAACCGTATTAAGTACATTGAATAAGGTTATCCTTACTATAATATCCTAGCATCCAAATTTTATTATTTCAGACTGATCTTTGTATTTGATATTTAAAATAAAGGAATTAATCAAATACTAATTGAAAGTAATATGGACTAGAATATTCTCTTCATTATTCTTCATTTAGACAACGTTTGTTTTTGAGCAGCTGTAATCTGGAGGGTACTATTGCTTAGACACCTTGTTAGTAGTAGTTTTTGTTTTTATGTAATATATTCCTACTTTTAAGTTTGATAAATCAATTAGTAACTCATGTTCCTTTTTTAATACTTTCAGAGTTAATGTTGTAACATCTTGCCCAAGACTATTGTAAACAATAATTTCTGCTAATTCATTTTCATTTCCTATAATAGTTATCTGGTTATTAGTTGGATTTGGAAAAATTTGAAAATTATCTATACCAAAAATATTAACACTCTTCATTTGTGAGTGTTCAAATTGTCCATCAAAATCAGTTTGTTTTAACCGGTAGTATGATAGTCCTGAATATGGTTTATTGTCGGTTGCTGAATAACTTTGTAAAGAAGAAGAGTTTCCAACAGCAATAACACTAGATATTCCTTGCCAATCATATCCGTTTTTAGAACGTTCTATTGTGAAAAAATCATTATTAATTTCTGATACTGTTTGCCAATTCAATAAAACAGAACGTTTCTTTTTTTTCAGTTTTACAGCAAAATTGAGAAGTTTTATTGGTAAGACTATACTAGTTTCATAAGGTTGTTGTACTCCTTCTGCTACATTAAAATTGCTACTCGTTTTATAAGTGTACATTACCTGTCCTACTGAGTAACTGACTGTTGCACCCGCTCCTGTTGCTTCACCTCCTGCGGCAGTTGGGCTTTCTTGTGCGTATAATACTTCTAAGCATATGAGAAGAATCATAACTATTATTACTTTTATATGTTTCATAAGGTGATTTGTTAAGTTATTTTCTCTTTAGATATAAGAGCAAAAAGAAATACCAAAGTAAAAACTCCTTTGGCATTTCTTGCTTAGAATCGGACTGCTAAATAGTTATAATTATTAAACATTAAAAAGCACGAACAGCTCTAACATGAGTATTACTGGTCTTAATATTCGTGAACTGGGTACCACTTCCCATACGCTGAACCCACACATACGTTTCATTGAGATCGTAGAGCATAGAAGAACAATATTTGTCAGGATAGGGGGTAGAAAAACCGCCAATTGCTGCGTTTTGTAAATATATTTCATTTAATTCAAATTTGGTTGGTAATCGCCAATCCATAAATTTTGCCCCATCTATACTGTGGTTTGCTGGATCGTTAATAACGTTTTTAGATTCATGCCATTCCTCTGAAATTGATTGGTCTTGTGTTTCAGCTACAAGACCATGTTTACCATCTGATGATATTCTAAAAACATAACCACCCAATTCTGGATGTAAACCAATAGTGTATGTTTTTTCTCCTGCTGTTTTGGCGTATAGTGCATAAGGCACACTCATTAATTGGCTTATACCTGTAACATTATAAGACGTACCTCCTGTTAGGTCTGTTTCTGTTTTTATAAAGTAAGTATCGTTACCCCAATTAATAGTAGTGAAATTTCCACTTACAACTGTTCCTACACCTATTTCTAAACTTACTAAACCATTGGTATTTGTAGTTGAGGTTTGTGTTTCTACATAAACGGCTGTTCCTGTTGCTCCACCTTGTAATATGCTTATTTGTATTCCTAAAGCTTGACTTGTTACAAGAGCATTTCCTGCATCTCTAATTACTGCTTGGTAGCTCATTTTTTCTGGAGCCTGAGCAAAAGCACTTGCTGTTAGTGTTACTGCTGTTAGTAAAGTGTATAATTTCTTCATAGTGGTTTAATTTTTAATGATTTTAAATGTTTTTACTGCTTGATTTTCTTCTATTACTTTTAAAAAATAAGTTGCTTTTGGCAAACCTTCCATTTTGATGGAAGTATTACTGGCTGTTACTTTTTTGTTTTCAATTACCTTTCCTTGCATATCAAATAAATGATAGCTTAAGTTTTTAGTTAAATCTACTTTTAATGTTAAATAATTAGTAGTTGGGTTAGGATAAACGCTCATTTTTAAATTAATAGAAGTTTCGTTTATACCTGTTGTTACAGAAATTTCAAAAGATTGTTGCACGCCTTGTGCTACACTTCCGTTTGTTCCTGTGGCAGTAGTGTAAACTACTTGTCCTACCGAATAACTGGCTGTTCCGCTAGTTCCTGTTGCCTCTCCACCTGTTACAGTTGGGCTTTCTTGGGCGTGTAAGCCTCCTAAGCCTAAGAGAAGAAACGCTACACTTGTAATTGTCTTTTTGTGTTTCATAAGTTAATTCATTTTTAATTATTTGCTAAAAGTATTATTCGGTGGTTTTGTGTTGTTTTTTTGTTTAATAACATCAGCTGGTTGAAAATAATCTCTGTGTTAGCATTAAAATCATATAATTTATAACCATCAGAATAAACAACTGTAAGTTTTTTTCTATCAGACAATTCCTTATGCTGCGCAATACCATTAGTCATAATTCCGTAAAAACTATTACAAACGGTAGATCCATCGGTATAAAAAAGAAGGTTTACTGATTCAGTAGACATTGATGAGTATTCTTCAGTAGTATTCAGTTGACCCTTCGTAATCGTTAAAGGAGAACCTCCACTAAAGTCCAAACCTGCTTTATTTTCAAAATACCACGTATTTGCTTCACTTTGAGAAAAACAATTAACAACACTCACCAATAAAAGGCTAAGAATAAAAAAGGTTTTTAATGAAACGATCATTGGTCTTCTAACAGTTTTTATTTTCATAACATTATCATGCTTTAATTCTCTAAAATTTTAAATTCTGTTCTTCTATTTTTTTGATGTCCAACTTCTTTTTCTTCTTCTGTTGACAATTGCTCAATCTTCAAATCTGTAACAACTAATTGTTTTTCACCATAGCCTTTTGCAACTAATCTATCTTTAGCAATACTTTTATTTAATAAATAATCTACACATGACTGTGCTCTTTGTTGAGATAGATTTTTATTGTAAGCATCGCCACCCCTAGAATCGGTATGTGCAGAAAATTCAATTTTCATTTTAGGATTAGTCTTTAACAGCTCAACCACCTTACTTAATTCATTAAAAGAAGATGCTCGCAAAGAGGCTTTGCTATAATCATAAAAAATATTGTTTAGCACTACTTTTTTACCAACCTCTAACTTATCGAGCTTAATAAATTTTTCTACTACCTGAAAAGCCGCAGTATCTGGCACATTAAAGTTTTCTGAATAAAATAAATAATCCTCTTTCTTTACGCTTATCCCGTAATCTCGTCCAGCAGGTAAAGAAACCATAAAACGACCTGTGGAACTGTTGGTTTCAAAAGTCCCCACAAGCTTATCTTTCGTATTATCATAAATTTCTAGCGTAGCTAGTATTTTTTCAGCTGTTTTACGATCTGATACTACCCCTTTTAACAACGTTAATTTTGGCTTATTAAGCTCATCTAAAAATGATACGCGATAAATATCTCTCTTTCCTTTACCTTCTTCTTTTATAGAAGTATAATACCCATAATCACCACTAGCAGTTAAAACAAAACATACATCATCAGCGCTTGAATTAATAGGGTAACCAATATTAATAGGTTTACTCCAGCGTCCTTTTATGTTCTCTGTTTTAAAAACATCATAACCACCCATTGTATTATGGCCTCGAGAACTGAAATAAAGCGTTTTACCATCTGGATGAAGAAATATAGCATCCTCATCCTCTACAGAATTGACCGTTGAGCCCAAATTCATAACATTACCCCATTCTCCTTTTTTGTTTTTAGAAGCCTTATAAATGTCCTTTCCGCCCTGGCCTCCAGATCTATTACTCACAAAGTAAATAGTATTACCACTGGGTGAATAACATGCTGAAGTCTCTTGATTTTTTGAATTAATAGGTTCAGGAAGCTCTTTTGGTTCACTCCATTGATCTCCCTCTTTTTTAGAAACTAAAATATTTCCAACTCCCTTTTTATTATCCCTATACAAAAACAACTTTTGACCATCTAAAGACAATCCAACTGTTGCATCATGAAAGTAACCATTAACAGGTCTTCCTAAGTTAACTGCCTTAGTCCATTTGTCATTTTCTTTTTTTGAATAATAGATATCCTCATAATAATCATCTAACCCTTCATCTTTATTTCCTCCTGTAGTGTTAGACCTTCTTGATGTGAAAAATAATTCAGACTCATCAGCCGTAATTACAGGAACATACTCTTCATTTTCGCTATTTACGGCTTCACTTAAACTCTCTACTTTAACATTTAATGGTATCTTTATTAATTCTTTAGCGTAATTACACGCTTTAATATTCTGATCTATACCATTAATTAATTTTGGTTCAATCTTATTTTTTTTGATTTTTGACAGTTGATACTTTTTTATCGCATTATCAAAATCATTTTTAAGATGGTAGGCTCGGGCAAGTTGATAGATAAAATATCCATCTAAATTTTCATCTAAAGAATATGCTTTATTTAAATAATTAATCCCTTTTTCTAACTTCGATAAATACACATAACAATCTCCTATTTTAGCAGTTAGATTAGAACTACTAGAATTAAATTTATTAGCTAATAAATATTGCTTTAAAGCATCATTATAATTCCCACCAAAATACTTTAAATCACCTACTTGATACTGCTGTAAAGCAATCTTAAATTCAGCTGATTTTGACTTAAAATTAGACTTTGTGAATGCCACATCATTTTGTCCAAATAAAGTCAAATTACTTAGTAACACTACTAAAATCAATAAATTCCCTTTTCTCATATTATATTTCACCATGATTTTCTAGTCATTTTATCAACACTTACTTTACTTAGTTCATTAAAACTAGTCAACAGTATGCTTAAATATTGGGTATCTATTTTAATGCCATATTTTACTTGAATTAATAAATTATTCACCCTACTTGTAGAAGAAATAAGCGCTGCTCGATTAACAATCCAATCTATAACAGAATCATTGAGCTCATGATCTAACCTCACTTTCAAGCATTCATTTTCGCACAATAATATTTGTAACATAATTTTCTGATTGTTAGTTAAAGGAAGACTGTTGTTGCACACAACAGCCCTCCAACTAAACTAAACCGGTAATTCATACCGAGTTTACACACTAATAAAATTTTAGAATTGATACTTACATTCATACTATCTAAATCTAGCACTTGACCGTCCTCTTCCACTAGAGAAAGGATTTGGGTTTTGGAACCTAACAAATATCTCTGGACCGCCTGATCCGCCTGTGGCAGCTGTTAATCCTGAAACATTCATATCATATGCAAATCCTATAGCAAAATTGGCGAACTCAAACTCTACCGATGGCGAAAAAGAATCGCCAATGCGATAATAACCACCAAAAGCAATGGCCATCTCTTTAAATACGCCTGTGTATTTAGATTCTTCTTTTAACATATACCGAAACAACATTCCTGCAGTTACTTGTCTTGCCGGCCCTTGCATGTAAACTAACAACTTCGGTTTAAAGGCCATCTTTGTATTGGCTACCCCAATATGCGCATCACTATGAAACGCCCACTTAGAGTATAGTTTATCTACATCACCAAATTCAACAGCCGTTTTAGGTCTGGTAATGTGATAAAAGGCTAAGCCTGATTTTATAGAAAATTGATCTTGTGAACTTAAGGTCTTGGCTCTTGTTCCATAAGCCCACAAGGCTCCTACTGAAAAATCTACAGAACTACCTCCCTCAAAAGCCATTGTTTCATTTGAGCCTGCTGAGGCATCAAAACTTTGTCCGTTAAATTGAGAATCCCATTCTAAATTGTTAGGGTTCATACTATTTTGTCCCCAAGAGCTTAACAAACCAACAGAACCGGTATTCTTTTCATCTAAATACAAAACTCCTGAAAGTGCTAAAGATATTTTTGTTGTCGCAAATTTAGATGCTCCTGCTACATCTTTATACACATTTAATCCTGTACCTATATACCCATTCTTCGACTTGTTTTTAAACAAACCTCCATCCAACATTACAGAATAGGTTTTATAAGGGTTTCCTATACTGCCCCATTGGTCTCTATAATTGATCACCCCTCTTAAATCGCCATTAAATATACCTGCTGTTGCTGGATTGGTGGTTAAAGGCATGGCATCCCACATGGTAAAATGAATATCTTGTGCTGTTACACTTAAGCTTGCTATAGAAAGTAGTAATGTTATAATTAGTTTCATGGTCTATTTTTTATTGGTTAAATAAAAATATGCTCTAATTTAATTCAGAGAATATTTTATACACCTGATATCTTCTTTTTTAATAAATCGGTGTTGTTTATTTATAGTTTGGTGTCTGAACAGTCGCAATCCTTAAAGAGTGCTATTGTTTATAAAGTTTGTTTCCAGTAGTTTTAGTTTTTATATAATATACTCCAGAACTAAGTTTAGATAAATCAATTATTACTTTAGTTTCATTATTTTCAATTTGCTGAGTTAATAAGGTGATATCCTGTCCAATGGTATTATATATATTGATTTTATCCAATTCATTTTTACACCCAAATATTGTAAACTTATTGTTGGCTGGATTTGGATACATTTCTATTTGAGAATTATCCGTCAATTTAATATTAACACTTATAGTATATGAATAAGTGAATTGTCCATCAAAATCAGTTTGCTTTAAACGATAATAGGATATTCCTAAGTACGGTTTGCTATCTATAATGGAATAACTAAGGAGTGATGAAGAATTTCCAGCACCATCTACTCTAGTGGTATTTTCCCAATCAAATCCATTAAGAGAATGTTCAATTGTAAAAAAAGCATTGTTAATTTCTGACACTGTTTGCCAATTTAATTTAACGTCACCTTTAGTTGCTTCTGCCATAAAATTTACGAGTTCAAAAGGTAAAGCAGATGAGCATAGAGTACCAGTTGGTATAATTCTTACTCCAGCTAATACGAATCTATTATGATTACTACTAGAAGTTGAAGTTGGATTTTCAGAGCCAACAAGCGTAATTAACTTATGATTAGCTGTTGCTGATGTGCTTCCAGTAGCACCCAAAATATCAATTCCTTCAGTATAACCTGTAGCGGGAGTATGTGTCCTATTTTGTCCTCCACTAGTGCCATAAATAAAAATTTCAGAAGGAAGAACAGGCACTGATGGGTTCAAAACAACTGTTGATGAACCTGTTGAATAGCCTGTACCAGCAGTACATACTGTTGTAATTTGATCAACATCTTTCAAGGTAACGGCCAATGTATAATACGCGTTATTACCTCCAATAAAAGGGTCAGATATACTAAAAGTGGGAATAAATATACTTGAACTTGCTAAATTAATTTCAGCTTCTCTTAAGTACCAAATTTCTACTCTCTGTAAACTTCCACTAATAATAGTAGACTCAACTGCAAAATTCATAGATTGTCCACCATAAGTAACTGCTGTAACATCATTTGTAACGTCATCATCTTCTATTGCAATAATATATATTAGCACTCTATCTGCTCCAAATCCGATCGTATGTAAGTTTAAAGTGGACGTCCAAGAATTCGAAAGAGACACTTGGCCTAAAAGAAAGTGAGAAGTTGTGAGAAAAATCAAAGATATTAGTGCGTATTTCATAGTTATTTATTCATCTATAGATAAGGGTTTTTGATGTTTATTTTTAACCAAAAAAGTTTTTTCTCAAGTAATTATTTTGTTTCTTGCAAAAGAAGGGGTTACTGCAAACGTGTTAACGTGTTAACGTAATATCTCCTTTTTGTTCTGCTCTTGTTCCATCTAAAAAAGTAGCTTCGAGGTAATAAACAAAAACACCATTATTCATTGGTTTACCTCTAAAGCTTCCATCCCAACCTTCATCCAACCCATTGGTCTGAAAAACTTTTTCTCCCCATCTGTTATAGATTAAAAAATTAATTGATCGTACTCCAACTCCTCTTACAAATAACAAGTCATTATTTCCATCTCCATTGGGTGAAAAAATATTAGGAACAAAAATTACATTCTCATAATCTACTATTACCGTGGTTGTTCCGCTAGCAGAACAGCCATTGGCATCAACCATAGATACTGTGTAAGTTATCGTTTCTTCTGGTGTTGATATCGGTTCTGTACAGGTTACGCAGCTTAACCATGTTGGTGGTGTCCAGGTATAATTTCCAACTGATCCTACTGCCGTAAGATTAGCACTTTCTCCTAGATTAATGGTAACATCAGGATTTACAAAAATAAATGGTACTGTATGTACAACAATAGATAATGTTGTTGTACTTGAGCCACTACTATTGGTTACTTTTTGCGCTATACTATAGGTTCCTTGAATATCAAAACAAACATTACTTGGATTTTGATCGGTTGATGAAACTGGTGTTCCTCCGTTTATAGTCCATAACCATGTTGTTGCTCCTGTACTTTGATCAATCAAATTAATACAATCGCCTTCACAAATAGAATCAGCACTCAAGGTAAATAATGATACTGGTGCAACACAAGAATTTACTGTTACTATCACAGTATTAATTGATGTACCACAACTATTTGTTAGTGAATAGGTATAGCTTGTTGCAGCATCTACCCCAGGATCAAACATTCCTGTTGATGATAGCATTACTGGTAACCATGTACCGCCAACTTCTGCTCCCACTCCTAGTTCGGTAAACAAATCTGATGCTGGATCTGTTGCACAGAAAGCAATTGCACCATCAACTCCTGTATTAGGAGATTGAGTCATCGTTAAATTTAATGTGACTATAGAATCACAACCATTTATTGATCCTCCAACTACTGTAAAGGTTGGCGTGTTAGTAGAAGCGCTATAAACATAGCCATCTATCCACATAAAAGTGTTACATGCGTTTTGTGTATCCGTACCTGTAACTGAGGTGTTAATCGTTAAGTTTAAATTTATAATAGAATCACAACCACTTGCTGCCCCTCCAAAGATGGTATCTTGAGCTATCATGTTATTAGAAGTATAAGTTATACCATCTATCCACGTAAAGGTGTTACACGCGTTTTGTGTATCAGTACTTGTAACAGATGTATTAATCGTTAGGTTTAACATTGTAATAGAATCACAACCACTTGCTGCCCCTCCAAATACAGTATCTTGAGCTGATGTGTTATTGGTAGTATAAGTTATACCATCTATCCAAAGATAAGAGTCACATGCTGTTTGTATATCTGTACTTGTACCTATATTATTAATGGTTAAATCAAGTGTGACAATAGAATCACAACCATTCGCTGCACCTCCAAATACAGTATCTTGAGCCGTTGTGTTATTGGTATTATAAGTTATACCATCTATCCAAAGATAAGAGCCACATGCTGTTTGTGTATCTGTAAATAAGCCTGTAGTTCCTGAGTTAGTAATGACAAAGTCTAGGGTATCTTTACACCCTCCATTATCTGTTACAATAACTTGGTAGTTACCTGCTGTTAAACTATCTGCTGTGGACGTGCTATCTCCATTATTCCAAACATAGGTAAATGGCAATGTGCCTGTACCTCCGTTAACGGATACAGTTACTGTTCCACTAGAATCGGAACAGGTTTCGTTGGTTTGAGCACTAACAGATAGTATTGGGGGATTGATACAGTTACATCTAGCAACCGTAACACTTTGTGTTAGTGTATCATTTCTACATGCATAATTTAAAACAAGTGTAACATTATATGTACCTGCACTTGTAAAAGTGTGTGAAGGGTTAATTGCTGATGATGTATCGTTTACTCCTGATGTGGGGTCTCCAAAATTCCAAGAAATAGAAGTAATTACATCATTAACTGTAGGTACTGTAAAATCACCCTCAAGACATAAATCGCTAACGCTAAATAGAGCTGGAGCTGGTTTATATATATAGGAAGCAAAGGTGGGTAAACCCCAGCTACAAACTCCACCAACTAGAGCAACTCCATTCTCAACATAATTACAACCCAAGCCTAAAGTATTTGGATTATTAATAACACCTACCGAATTAGACGTATTTTTCGTAAAATAAATCTTGTTATCAGGACCTAATTGCAATCCACCACCAATCCAGCTTAAATTACTAGTGACCATAACACGCGAACTTATTATTGCTGCTGTAGTGCCTGCCAAAAGATCATATTGATATATGTTTCCTCGATAAGAAGTGGAAATATAAAGTTTAGTTCCATTAGGGGAGAACTCAACTCCATAATTATTCGTGTGAGCGGTGATCTGCGGAAACAATAGAGGGTTGGTAATAATACCTGTGTTAGCATTAAAATCATATAATTCATGACGATCAATACCATTATAAACAGCTGCAAGTTTTTTTCCATCGGGAGAAGCCTTGAGCTGTCCAACACCAATACTACTTTCGGCAATTCCCACAGTACTAATAACAGGTGTTACATTTACTCCTGCAGAAGTTACAAGAAAATTACGAAAGACCGAAGAACTCACATCGTGAGTCACCACCCATATATCTTGATTATTACAGTGTTTAATAGCTGCTAATTTCTCACCAGTTGGAGTATGCAATAAAATATTTTTATTAGCTGTAACATCTCCAAGACCTCCGTTTAGTGTCATGTCAACTTCAGAATATCTAAGTCCATCTACCTGTCCATTATTATCAGTGGTAAAGATATAATAGAGGCTTGAGCTTCCTGGTTTTTGAATAATTAGT
>CAJWVX010000058.1 GCA_913048175.1 uncultured Flavobacteriales bacterium
TAAGAACAACTACTTTAAAACAAAAAGGGCTCGAAGCATATGCTTCGAGCCTTTTCTTTTGCTTATACTTTTATGATTAGTACCCTAATTTAGTTCTTACTCTTTCTAATACTCCTTTAGCAACTTCCCTAGCCTTATAAGCTCCTATCTTAAGTTTCTCGTCTAATTCTGGCAAGTTGTCCATATAATAGTTGTAAAGCTCTCTTTCTTGCTTAAAACGTTCGCATATTAACTCAAACAACTCTTGCTTAGCATGTCCATAACCATAATTTCCTCCTGCATAATTTGCTTTCATCTTAACAATTTGTTCTTCTGTAGCTAATAGTTTATACAACGCAAAGGCATTACAGGTTTCAGTATCTTTAGGATCTTCTAAAGGGGTACTGTCTGTAGCAATAGATAAGATCTGTTTTCTTAACTTTTTATCTGCTAAAAATATATTAATCAAATTTCCTTTGGATTTACTCATCTTTTCACCATCAGTACCAGGTATCAACATGGTATCTTCTTGCACTTTAGCTTCTGGTAACACAAAGGTTTCACCCATTTGATTGTTAAACCTGCTTGCTGCATCTCTTGTCATTTCTAAATGCTGCATCTGATCTTTTCCAACAGGAACAAGCTCTGCATCATACAACAAGATATCAGCAGCCATTAACATTGGATAGGTAAACAATCCTGAATTTACATCACTTAAACGATCAGCTTTATCCTTAAAAGAATGTGCTAATGTTAATCTCTGAAAAGGATAAAAACAACTTAAATACCAGGATAATTCTGCACATTGTGGCACATCGGATTGACGGTAAAAAACCATCCTTTCAGGATCTAAACCACAAGCCAGCCAAGCCGCTGCGGTACTGTAAGTATTTTCTCTTAATTCTTCTGCATTTTTAACTTGTGTTAAAGAATGCATGTCCGCAATAAATAGAAAAGTATCATTTTCAGGATTATTACCCATCTCAATAGCTGGTATAATTGCTCCTAATAAATTACCTAAATGTGGTGTTCCAGTACTTTGTACTCCTGTTAAAACTCTAGCCATAAAGTAAAAGTAATATTTATTTTTGTTCAAATTAGAATTTATAATTAGCGAAATGAACCAACAATTTTTTAAATTTGTGGGTTGAAATGAAAAAAGTTAAAGAAATATTAGGGGGCTTCTGGAAAATATACGTTGGCCTATGTTTTACAGCATTGCTTCTTATTTTATATCCGTTGTATTTTATATTTCTATTTTCTGAAAAACATTTTAATAAAGGGTTCCTTTTACTAAGGTTTCATACCGGATTGTTAATGTATTTAACAGGAGTTTTTACTTCAGTAAAGAATAGACATCATATCAAAAAAGGGCAGGCTTATGTAATAACACCTAATCACTCTTCTTTTTTAGATATTATAATTCTATACCAAACCTTTACCCAGTATTTTGTATTTATGGGAAAAAAGTCATTAGCCAACGTTCCTATTTTTGGGATTTTCTTTAAAAAAATGAACATTCCAGTTGACAGAAGAAGTATCGTTGATGGAAAAAGAGCAATGGACAGATGCTGTCAAGAACTTGAAAAAGGGAGAAGTGTCGTAATGTTTCCTGAAGGAACAATTTCTGCAAATGTACCAGAAATGTTAAAGTTTAAAAACGGTGCATTTAAATTGGCAATTGAAAAGCAAGTCCCAGTTATTCCAATTACTTTTTTTACCAATTATAAACGGTTAGAAATGGCTGGATTGTTTTCAGGAAAAGCTGGTCCAGGAATGGCTAAGGCTGTCATACACGAGCCTATTCCAACTATTGGAATGACTGAAAAAGACGCTCCTGATTTACGCGACAAAGTGTTTAAGATTATAAATGATGAATTGTTGGCTTATCAAGAAAATAAGAATAATTGATTATACTTTTAGTTACGAAAAGAAATAACTTGACCCTTTTAAACGTTTTCGTTTAATGAAATTTAGAACAACACTTTTACTTTATCTCCTCTCCTTTTCTCTTGCAAATTCTCAAAATTTAGTTCTGAATGGTAGTTTTGAAGAAACCAAAAAGTGTCCAAAATCAGCAGGTTTCAATTTCAAGAAATTAAAAGGAGGAATAAAAACTATAAAGGGATCTCCTGATTATTACAACTCTTGTGGATCTTATGCTGTACATATTCCACATAACATTTTAGGATATCAAGAAGCTCAAAATGGCTCAGCATATTGTGGCTTAGTATTAACAACCCAAGCCTTGGCGGAGTGTGAAACTCGAGAATTTATTCAATTAAAATTAACTGAACCCTTAAAAAATGGATACAAATATGAGGTCTCCTTTTTTATAAACCTAGCCAATACAAGTGGATATTATACAGATCAGGTTGGTGTTTACTTTAGTGATCTAGATCTTTCTAAAAAGAAAACAATTAAACCTTATTTAGGAAAACAACAAATTAATAACGCCACTAATAACTTTTTAAATAACACTGTAGGTTGGACAAACATTAATGGCATTTACAATGCAAAAGGAAATGAAAAGTATATTGTAATTGGAAATTTTCAGGCCTGTAACAGAACAAGTCGTAAAGCTTTAATTTCTAATAAAGGAGCTGGTGTTTTAACCAATTTAAAAACCAAAAATAAAGGTATAATTAAGGCACAAATGGGTGGTTCTCAAAATGAGAAAGCCAAACACAATTCTTTAATTAAAATGAATGATTTAGCGTATTATTTTATCGATAATATCTCTGTAACGCCAATTGGTAAGAACAAAAAAATTAAATCATTAACTAATGATTTAGCTTGTAAATCAGCACAAAAAACAGCTACTACTAATTTAATAATTGATGGCGAGTTTAACCTTAACAAAACAGAAGCCATTGCTTGGAAAAATGCTAGTGCTGGAACTCCAGATTTTTTAAAAAATTCGGTAGGCCTCTATTTGTATTCAGAAATAAACAAAAACAACAGAGAATACATTATATCTCCTTTAAAAGAGAAATTAAACCCCTGTAGTCAGTATTATTTTGAAATGAAGGTAAAGAGGAATTCTGATTATAAATATAGCGCAGATCAAATAGGAATAGCCTTGGTTGATTCCTTTAAGACTGAAAAGGGGAGAGAAGTATTTTCTATTCAACCGGCTTATCAGTCTCCTCAATTCCATTTAATTAATAACACCGAAAATTGGATTACACTTTGTGGAAAAGTTACACCTACTAGCTGCAGCTCTTCCATCATCATTGGAAATTTTAATACTGATGATGAAACTTTTATTTACTCAAATGGTAACTCAAGAGGCGGTCCATTTGCTTATTATTTTATTGATGATATTAAACTGTTTAAACTTGATACTAATAAGAATTGTGTGAACCCTTGTTTTAACGCAACCGTAAACATTGATAACGATACTGCTGTAGCAAAACCCATTTCTTTTAAACCTATTTCAATTCAATATCAAACCAGTGCAACAACCCCCCAATTAACAAACAATAAATGGGTGAAAAATTTAAAAGATATTCTTAAAAAGAACCCCTTAGCAATAATTTTAATTGAAGGTCATACAGATAATGTAGGTTCAGAGCAATCTAACAAGAACCTATCTAAACTTAGAGCTCAAAAAATGTATCAACTATTAATTGATAAAGGTATTTCAGAAAAAAACATATCGTATAAATACTTTGGAAGTGCGCAACCAAAAGCAAACAACCTTTCTGCAAAAAACAGGGAACTAAATAGGCGTGTACAAATCTCTATTCTTCCTTAAGCAGCTATTTCCAAAGCGCAAATCGAGATTAAAGTTTAACAAAATTGACCAAGCTCTTTAAAACCCGTTTTATCGTACTCCAGTAATTTTTTGGAACATTAACCCTTTATTAAAACTACCTATAAAATTATGAAATACTAATTTTATGAGGTCTCTATCAAACCTTCCTAAGTCTTCTTAAACCTCTTAATGACTCTACTGTAAACACAATAGAGATCTCATGCCCTCCTGAAGCTATATTGTTTAATTGACCACTATTGAACCTATAGCCATAACCCATTGCTAATTGATCTATTTTAAACCCCACCATAGTGTTAATTACACTATTACTCTGATAACCCAACTGAACCCAAAGCTTTTCTTGGTAAGTACTTTTTACAAATAAGGTACTTAAATTCTTTGTAACCGGAATATTCTGATATGAAATCCAAGGAGTAATGGTTAAGGTTTCATTAATATTAAACTTGTAAAATACTGCGCCATTCATATAAGAGATTAAACCTTCGTTAGTTGTTAGAATACTTGGCAATGACAAACTAACCTCTAACTTTTTAAACATATAAAGTAAACCTGCTCCAGCAGTAAATTGTGTGGAATTAAAATACGGGCTATATAATGCTTCATCAGTAGCGTCTAAACGCTCAAAACCTTCTATTCTATTGGTAGATAAATTAGTCTTAATGAAACCCATATTAACTCCAAAATTTAGATCTTGATTATCCCCAATTCTAAGCATATAGGCGTATGACAAATCAGCTTTAAGCGCTTGAAATGCCCCTCTAGAATCAGAAATAACTCTTGCCCCAAGTGCCTGTTTCTCAGAAACTCTTGAATAAATACCTCCTGAAAAATTCTTATTGGAAAATGCTACTCCATTATTCTGAGATTGAGCATTTAAAAACACATTAACACCCTCTTCCTTTCCTGCATAAGCAGCATTAGCATTAAACATATTATTTAACCTAAAAGAATAAAAGTCATAAGAAACAATTTGAGCTTTAGTTTCACAACTAATTAGTGAAAGTAATATTATTGATATTAAGTTGACTTTAAATATATCTATTTTCATCTTGTTGTGTTTTAAAATTTTATTACTTAATCATTTACAATTGTAATGTTCCCTTTATAGATAATATTATCTCTTGTAAAAAGGTAGTAGTAGTTTCCTGTACGCAATGGTTCTCCATTATAAGTTCCATCCCAAGTGTTATCATATTCTTTATCTACAGAATACAATACAAACCCAAACTGATCCAAAATTGTTAATTCAAATTCAGCGTAGATTTCAACATTCTCAACCTCCCAATAATCATTTTTCCCATCTCCATTAGGAGAAATAAAATTGGTGCTTGGCAATGGAGGGTCATTTCCTTCTATCTCTACTACTTTTAAAACAAACTCTTTTTCATAACTAAGTGCGAAAGAATCTGTTACCATTACTCTAAAATTATAGGTTGGCTTGATATTAAAATTAGTTTTTGTTTCAAGATAAAGCGTACTATCTGTAATTGAAAATTGATTGTTATCATCATCACCTGCACCCATTGTTAATTCATAGGTAAAACTATCTACTAGATCATTATCAACCGCGTGCATAGCGCTCACTCGCTTTGAATAAGGATTATCTTCTGTTACAAATAAAGTGTCAATAATAATATCTATCGGAGAATTAGATACAGGCTCTATAGTAAGATAGACAACTGCAGTGTCGCACAATTGTAGAGGAGAGGTCAAGTCACAAACCTGATAAACAATAGTGTCGCTTCCATTAAAAAATGGGTTAGGTGTATAAGTAATTGCTCCTAAAACAACTGATGCTGTTCCATTTACTGAACCTGAAACAATAGTTAATGAATTCACATCAATATTATTTTCTGGATCCGTATCATTTAATAAGACATCAATACTTACCTGTACATCCTCTGGACTCGTTATACTATCATTATTTGCCACTGGTGCATCAGCAACAGGTATTATTGTAAAGTACACCATTGCTGTATCACACAACACTCCTGTTATTGTTAAATCACAAACAGAATAACTTAAAGAATCTGTTCCATTATAATCTAAATTAGGCGTGTAAGTAATTACTCCTAATGTATCTATAGTAACAGAACCATGAAAAGGCCCTAATATTGACGAAACTGATCCAGAATCTATATCATTTTCTGGATCAAAGTCATTTAACAATACTGATACATTTACAGCAATATCTTCCAATGTACTTGTTGTATCATTTGCTGCAAATGGAGGATTAGGAACTGCGATTACAGTAAAAACAACTGTTGCGGTATCACACAATGGTGAAGGAGATGTTAAATCGCAAATGTTATATTGCAATGTATCCGTTCCTGTATAAAATTGATTGGGCGTATAAGTAATTTCTCCGTTTGCTCCTATTAGATAACTTCCATTTGTTGGAGCACTAATTATAGTTAAAGATGTTGTGTCAATATTGTTGTCATAATCATAATCATTATCTAACACAAAAAAGCTTACCGCAATATCTTCTATTGTACTTACATTATCATCAACTGCTATTGGAGCATCATCCACTTCTAAAATTGTAATTACTACAATTGCCGTATCACAAAGTGGAGTTGGCGTGCTCATATCACAAATACTATAAATGATAGTATCATTTCCGTAAACATTCGCATTTGGAGAATAAAAGATCATTCCATTTGTATCAATTATTGCAGTTCCTAAAAGAGGTGGAGTTAAAATTTGAATTGAACTGGTATCAAGATCATCGTCCAAATCGGTATCATTCAATAAAACATTTAATAAGGTATCCTGATCTTCAACAATAATATAAACATCCATATTCGCTTCTGGTGGATACACTAAATCTGTAATTGTTATAATAAAGACTTCACTATAATCACACCCTCCTGCATCTGTAACAGTTATAATTACTGTATCTATAGGGTTTAAAGCAAAACTCAAAGTAGTATTTACAGTTAAAGAAGTATCTGTAATTAAGTAACTATCATTATCCATTACTCCAGCAGCCAAACTAAAAGTAAATGTGTTAGGAACGTTATCATCAATTGCTGTAAGCCCTCCTATAGTATCTCCTATCATTAAACCTTCCGATATACTTTGGTTGGTAATATTGATATCTGTTGGAGTATGGTTTTCTGTTACTACAAAAGGATTTAAAATTTCTCCTACAATAGCATCTGCAACAAAAGCGATAGAGTCTACACCCACTAAAATAGTATTTGCAGTAGCATTGTAACCTTGAAAGGTTACAAATTCACCGGATGAAGAATTACTATAAATAGTTAGTGTTGCTATCACATCTCCGGTTGTAGAAACAAATACATTCGTACTCGCAACCCCTCTACATTGTCCATTAACAAAAGCGGCAATTACATTATTTGCGTCTAATAAATCTAAACATGATTCATTAATTTTGCAGGTAACTGTTGCTGTATTAGAAAAGCTATTAGGATTTACAGTCCAACTTGCAGGCACTTGTGCTTTGCACAAATTAAACATCAATAAAGCAAACATTAAAAATGCCCCACCTTTTATATTGAACAACTGATTGCCCCGTTTTTTTGTTTTAAAAATAGTAGTGAATTTCATACGATTATAAAAATGTTTTTGTGCTTAATAATTGTTAAGTAAACCTTTAACTCAGCCTTATTCATTTTAACCTGAGTTCGTGGAATATTTTATTTGATTTTTACTAATTTGATAATTGATTCTATCTCTCCTGAAATTTTCATGGTATAAATTCCAATTGGGATACTATTTCCTGATAAATCTATTTGAGTCGTTACAACTTTTACTACTTGCTCTCTATAAACTGTCCTTCCAAGGTTATCCGTTAAAGTTACTGTTCCTGAAAATTGCTTTTCAAAATCTACAGTTACCTTTTCATTAAATGGATTTGGATAACAACTAAACCAAGTATTTGCTAACACTTCTTCTGTTGAAGTAAGGATTTCACAAGAAGATTCTTCATCAACATCTACCTGAACGGCAGCGCTAATTGAACCTAAGAGTTGATTGTTTTCAAACTGAATAGTTTCAGAAGAAAGCAATTCTACTCCTGTCTGAATATTCACATACTTTAAACTCAATATCTCATTATCTACATTACTGTAAAGTGTAATAAAAAAGTATTGAGCGTTTCCAACTGATGTTGGCGATGCATATCCTCTAATGTTTCCAGTATTATCTTCAGCAACTAAAATCACATTATTCGATTCTAATACTTCTGTACAAATATTACCTGTTGCAACTACAGACATTGTTTTGCTGTATTGCTCTGGCGTAAATACATAGTGCTGAGGCAACACAAGGTCTGCTATAATAGGTGAGCTAGTTTTACCATAAAAAGTAGATAACGGATAAGTAAATGACCCTGCATTTACTGCCTGAAGCATATAACCTAGCCCTGGATTCATACTTGTAAGACTTCCAATCCAGCCTAATGAGTTGTCATAGTAAGCAAACTCATACTGACTTTTAATAATATCACCTGTAGCAGCAGTATATTGACCCAACGCTGTTCCAAGATCCATTACTTTAGTAGATACAAACCCTATCCAGTTCCACCCTTGTGTTAAATTGATTTGGGCATTAGATGAATCTGGATGAATTCTTTTACCAACAAGGTTTAAAGTATCTTCAGATGTTCTATTATATTTATATGTATTTACATTAGTATATCCTCCGCTTGAAGAAAGACCTCCAATCCATGCTGTTGAAACATCATATTGATCATAATTAAACAATCCTTTGATAAGATCTCCTGATGCATTTGACAATCCGTCTGTTAATAAATTTGTAGTACTTAATTGATTTGTTTCTAAAGGGAAAGAAACCCAGGTCCACCCACTGTTTAACGGAATATCTAATGCTATAGTTGATGTTGTTTGAAAAGTAATTGGAGCTGCAACCGTTCCATAAACTCCGTTTTCTGTAAACATTAATGATGGTGTAACGTTAACAAAGGTTACCCCACTTGAAGCATCATAAATTTCAAAGCTTACAGAGTCTCCAGAAACAGTGTTGCTATAAACATTCATAAACACTTCATATCTATCATATGCAGAAACATATTGTAAGTTAGCAACACCAACAATGGTATCATTAATAAATGCAGCCAACATACTGTTAGGATTGGTTGCAATAATTCCATCAATTTCTAATTCTCCAAAAAGAATCATGTTGTAAGCAAAGTCAGATGGATTTACTGTCCAGTCTGGTGCTTCGCCAACCACATTTAAATTAATAGTAAGAATCTCATCAAAACCAAAATCGGTAGTTAAAGTAACATCTGCAAAATACTCTCCTACACTATATCCATTTGCTATTGTAAATTGTACTTGTTGTGTAGAATTTGGAGTGATTGTTCCTGTTGCATTATCAACGGATAACCAACCAGGTAAACCTGCAATAGTATATTGTTTAGACGCTCCTCCTGAGTTTACAATATTAGTTGTAAAAACAATTGTGCTATCTTCTGTTTTCATAAAGTCATATTCAACATCTTGCCAAAGTATTTGGTTTTTACTGATATATGCTATCCACGTTTCTGGCGATTGCATTTTATTACCATTTAAATCAAATATATTTTTAACCGTAATGTCTAATGTCACATTCTCAATACTTGCCGGATCAGCTGTTGGCGTAATAATTATTTTATCATTATTAACAGAGTAATTAAATAAAATAGTTTTTACTGGCCTAGGCAGCCTGATAGATGGTGTTTCAGTAATTAGAGAAACGCCTCCATTATTTGCAACACTATTTGGCACTATTGCCTGATCTGCAGTTGTTGCTGTTAAACTTACTGTACCTGAGGGTAAAATTTGATAGTTTTCAAAAGGGATATATAATTTTAAACCGAACTCATCACCTAAAATACGATTAACCCTATCTCTTTTGATTTGTTCTAATTTACGTGCTGTATTCCAGAATCTAAATTCATCAAGCTTTCCAGTAAAATAATCGTTAACTCCAAATGATGAACTCCCTGCATCAAATCCGTGGGCTCCAATATACATTTCCCCTCCAGCTAAGTCATTAAAATTAGTAGCCTGAATAGAATTTTCAGTATTACCATCTATGTAAGTGGTAAGATTAGCAGATCTATTCAATATCATTGAAAAATGATGCCAATTATCATCAAAATAATTTTGATTAGTGGCTACAAAATCAATTCCATTATGATAAATATGAATTAAACCTGCTGCATCTTTAGCAACTCTCCAAGAGCTTAATGAATCTGCTTGCAATCCATCTGCATAACCATTTGAAAATAATGTTGCTGCTGTTGCTTGCGAAGATTTAAACCAAAATTCAAGTGTAAAATCCATTTCATTATTTATTGCAATTAGTGATGATGCGATAGATAAATAATCATCTACACCATCAAACTGAGCGGCATTTCCATTTGGTGTAACTTCCCAAGTTGTACCAAATAAGTCAGCATTTCTACTTCTTACATGATCAATTGCCAAGTCACCTTCAATATCATCAAGCCTCCAGTTGTACAATAAACCGTTTTCATTTCCCTGTAAGTTAAAGGTATAATTTGCTGAAATTTCTGATGTCAGTCTTGCATCATTCCACAAACGAATACCTCTTAAGTTTCCATTAAAATATTTACTATTGCTAGCCAATTCTTTTCCAAAAGCAAGTTTACCTTCTCCATTATATTCAGTAATTAATGATACCGTATTTAATAGTCCGCCATCCATATAAAAAGATACTGCATTAGCATTAAGATCATAAATAATAGCGTAATGATGCCATGCTGATAATGGAACAGCAGTATTAGTTGTTACAGATTGATTACCAAGGCTAAATTTCATTTTATCATTCGCATCAAATCCTATTGTAAGACTCGATAGAGCTGATGTTCCTTGACTAAATATAACCTGATCAATTCCTGCTGCATTAGATTTAGCATTAAACTCTAACGTAAACGATCGTTGCTTAAGGTTTGCACCTCCATTTACTAATGCATAATCTGAACCATCAAAGTTTAAACTTTCGGTAGGACTGCTTGCAGTTCTATTTTTAACTCCTCTTACATCAAAACTAGCATCGGATAATACTCCTGAGGCAATAACTTCATTAAACTGAATAGAGATATCATCATTAGGATCTAAGATTCCATCTCCTGGTGATGGAGTTCCAAAGGTTTCTGGATTTTGAGTATCTATAATTCCAGAATGAATAACAGAAATCTTCTGTGCTAAAGTACATTTAGAAATTAAACGTAAATCATAGTTCCCGTCACTAATTTGATCAGTATTCCAATCCCAAGAAGTAGATTGAGTACTTTGTGATATTAGCAATGCTGTAGTATCATTCATACCTGTAGTGTCTACATAGAAATTTTCTAATTGAATCCAGTTGTTTGCTGAGCTAGGTTTATATTGTAATTCGATAGCTTCAAATCCAAAGAAGTTTACATCATAATCTCCAATTACAATCGGTAAAGCTCCATTTAGATCATTGTTTACTACCCAGTTTTGATCTGGATTTTCTAAAATAACATCGGTACAGCCTGGTATAAAGTGAGCACTAACGTACACACTGTCTACAATGTCAGGAAAATCATCCGTAGCAAGTGCCGGATTGTATTGACATAACGAATGAACGATTACTAAAATACTATCATAATTATGAACTGGTCCGGGTCCTTTCTCAAGTGTAAGTACTTTCTGTATAGCAGATCCTCCGTTAATAAACACATCTATAGAAGGAGATGAACCGTCTATTTTTAAATACGCACCAAATGGGTTACTTGCAGGGTCAACCCTAAGTCTATAATCAACATCATCATTAGTTGCCGATGTATTGGTAAGTGTTAAATCAAATACAGCAGCGTTATCAATAGGAATATTTGTTAACAATGATACAGAAGAAGAGATTTCAACTTTTTCTATTTGTTGTGTTGCTGCACTTAATTCAAAACTGGGATAATTTGGATTACTGTTCGCGTTTGCTAGATCATCTAAATAATATTCTGTTAATAATTGCCCTTCATACGGACATGCAGTTCTTCCACCTGGTCTCAATTTGAAAATTGGCCCCCATCCTAATAAAGAAGGATAAACATCTACTGAAAACAGATCGTTTTGATCTTGATCATACAATGTATAAGCTACCGTTTCAGCAGTCCCTGATGTTGTACTCCAATCTCTTCCAGAAGAATAATCAATTCCAACACTTCTTTCTACCCCAAAACCAATACCATTTATTGACACACCTATTTCCGTTTCTAACACAGTTGACATTCCATATTCAATATGCCTGGATACTGTAGATGCAGTTTCATGTGTCATAGAAGAACTATATGAAACTCCTCCAGATATAGAATTGTTAACCGGAGTTCCTGCAAATTTACTTTCAATAGCTGCTTTAGATAATAGATAGTTGGTATAAGCTCCAAAGGTTTGTGCTGCTTTTATTCCTGAGGCAGAACCCACAGAAAATCTAACTACTCCCGCTGCCAGACCTGCTCCCGGAATGGGTATTAAACTTAATGCCGCAGCAGCAGACTGTGCTCCAATACCTCCGGTATTCAATACAGAATAATCTGAAATTACATTTTCGTATATTTTATATAACTTGGTGAGTTCAGCATTTTTAAGTCGGATCTTTAAAGCTGCATTGTCTATATTTACTTTTTCCCACTCGTTTAACATAATCGCATTTTCCCAATGTATAATTTGGTTATTTATCCACCGAACACTATCTCCTGTTAAAGAATCTTGCTTGGTTTGAGCATTATATACATAACTAGCACCAGCTAATGTTTCAAAACCTGAAGTATCTAAAGCAGCTAGCAGACTCCACTTGGCCTGTTGAATGCTACTTGATTGATATATATCAATATTTTCTATGACTCCTGTAGGGTTAATTATCGGAATTGTAACAAGTGAATCTCCTAAACTCATCATATATTCAATTCTATCAGCACTAGATAATGCTCCTCCTACAACTCTTAAATCATCATTATTTAAACCAAAAATAGAATCATTTACATTCCCAATATTTGAATAACTACTACCTAATAACATTGTGTTTCTTACAAAAATTAAAGCAGGAATAATAGTCCCTTTAATATCTTCTTCACTATACATAAACTGTGTAGAATAACCTCCGGGAACAATTGATAGACCTGCATTTATTGCAAAAGAGAAATTACCTCCATTTGTCTGAGTAGAATCTACACAAGTACCATTGCAGGTATTTGTAGACAATAATGTTAAAGTATTTGAAACACCAAAAGTTACATTTTTTGATTTTCCGATGTATAAATCGCTCGATCTTCCTGGCGAAAATTCTACAGCATTTGTGCTCCATTCTTCTGTATTGGTTTGCACACTAGTTTCTGTACCAGATTCTCCTCCAGTTGTTGAGGTGCTAAATCCAAATGCAGCATTAGCATTAATATCCGTATCAACCGTTACACCAAGACCTACAGAAAAACTAGCCCCTAACAATATTTTATCAGTAGAGTTTGTTGAACCATCTAAACTCCAGCTCCAAGAATTTTCGGAAGACTTAGTTGAACCAACCTCTCTACTCGCAAAACTATTGCTCCCAGGAGGGTCTCTCAAAATATACTCTGGCATTTTTGGCCCTTCTGTAAGAAATTGTGCCCCCTCTGACTTGGTACCAAGAATGTACGCTCTAAAAGTTCCATCGTAAGGAGTAAAGGCAGTACCTGTATAATTGTTTGGTTTCCAATCAATAATAGTTCCCGTTGAAGTTTGCAACTTTATCTTTAATGCCTTGGTATAACTTGTTTGAGGAATACTAGCATTTGAGTTAAAGTTTGCCTTCCCTAATGCAAATGTATAAATAAGGTTATATACAGAATCCAGCGTATTAACATCTTGCATATTTACACTATGGTTTTCAATTTTAGCTAACTCGTTCTCAAAAATTAATGTTCCATCTGTAGTAGGCACACTATCTTTTTTTAAATTATCAAAATTTGTATACTCCTCAAAAACTCGAATAATAGCATTGACCTCTGCACCTTCTCCTCTTGCATCAAACAATGCCCATGATAATGGAACAGGACCACTAGAAGGCGCTAAATCTAAGGTATCTTTATTTCCTGTTTGAGTTGTATAAACAAACTCTTTATCTCCCATAAATTGTTTAGATGCATCATCTGCATCTAAAACAGCAATTTTTGGATCTACTCTATGTATAAAATCCAATTGTTTTTGATATTGGATAGAATCATTTATTAAGGTATCATACTCTGTTACCATAGCAGGAACTGTAGTTAAATCATAGCTCATTGCTCCAAAACTAGGCCCACCTGTAGCTATAACTGCTACTGATACAGTATAGTTCATAGGATTTAGATAGGCCAAATACTCACCTGTTAAAGTATCTGTATAAAATGTTTTAGCAGGACACCCAGTAATTGTTTGTGTAGGTGTAAACTGTATTTCTGCCTCTCCAATATTATTAACACTTTGACCCAAACCTGGTATATATTGTGCTTCTCTTAAACCACCTACTGCTCTACCAACAACTTTAACTAAAGTCGAATCATAAAAACTGGCTGTTTCATCCTCTTGAAAATCCCAAATACCAGTAACAGGGAAACGACCAAGGCTCATAAAGTGATCATTTTTTTCTATCGTGACAACATGAAGACCTATTGGCACTTGCACTTCATAATTTCCATCAGAATCAGTCATAACGGGATTTCCTGCAAGAACTACAGGGTTGCCATCTACCTTTAAAATTGCATCTTTTACCGGACACTCTGTTCCTAGATAACGCAACTTACCTCTCAGCGTAAACGATGATAAATCTTCAAAATTTACTCCGTTTTGGATTTGAGAACTATTACCGATATAAACACTTGTATTACTTGGCGTAAAACTATGTGCAGGAAATAAAGGCACGACATTAAAAGCTTGACCAGAACCACTATAACTTACTGACACCGTATAATCTCCAGAGGCATTGGTATAATCAGCAAAAGATAACTGAACTGGTAACGGAATAACAGGAGAGAAACTTGGGGAACCTACAAATGCAGCATGATTTTCATTATAGATAGCACCAACATGAGAAATATCATAAAATGCATTTCCTCCATTTTCATTAAATCTGTAATAAGCAATTAATCCACTTTCTGTTCCTTCAAGCACTCTTGAATAATCCCGCTTTATACTTAAAAGCGGTTTTGCTAAGTTAAAAAACCTAAGCTCATCCATTCTTAATGAACCACTAACTGCACTACCTATTAATATATTATTAGCAGTTACAACTACATTACCCGTATGCGCTGCTGATTGTACACTAGCAGTATCTCCGTCAATAATAAGACTAATGTTACTTCCATCATAAACTGCTGTAATTTGATGATATAAATCATCATCAATTGTATTGGTAAGAAGAACGTTTTGTGTGCCACTAACAGTAATTACTTCAAATTCTATTTCATCTGTTCCATTTAAATAACCTAAGCTAAAAGATCCTGCTTTAGATACAAAATCAACATCTGAAGATGCAGTAGGAAGTTTAACATACATTTCTATTGTAAATGCATTCGTAAAATCAAAATCTGAAGTATCAGGAATCTCTCCATAATTACTTGGAGTCATTAATAATGAATATCCCGAAGTTGATACTGCTTCAACATTAATTTTTACATTTGGTACAGCTGTACCTCCTGTATAATCTACATGCCCGCTTACTATTCCGCTTGCACTTCTATAACCTACATCATTAACAGTATCTGTTCTAAAGGTAGTTCCAGCACAATTTACCTCTCCATAAATTGAATATTCATAAAACTGACCAGCATCAGCAGTATAATCAACATATAATTGTGTTCCTGGAGTAAGCGCTGCAATATTTGTTGCGGGCGAAGAGCTTCCTAATATTTTTCTTGCTATTTTAACAGTATTTAAAACGACATTATTCTCATTATTCCACTCTAATTCTATCCTGTTTACAAAGTATCCTTTTGATCCTTTAAAATAATTACCTGGCGAATTAAATGAATTTCCAACATCAGGGCTTAACAGAATGTTCTTATGTCCAGTTGATTCACCATTAGGATCACAATCATTTACAGCAATTAGTTCGTATTTATAGTCTACACAAAAGTTAACGTTATCATCATAGTAAGAAGTGCTATCAGGATCAATATTATCTATAACTTCAATAATACCATTAAAACTCTTCTTAATGGTAAAACTAGATGCTCCTGTAGCTGAATCTGGCCAAACTACAAGAATATCAGCACCTACATCCGTTAAAGTTGAAATACTAGGTGCATAAAGAGGAGTATTCGTACTATTAACAGTTGCTCCAATAGAGTCAAAATCGCAAGTATTTAAAGCAGCAATGGTAAATGTATAATCTATAGGGTCAATATCAGAAGCAATATTCAATGTTGATGTTCCTTTTAAAGGATAATAGATTTCTCCATCGCTACGTGTAATTCTGTACTTAACTGTTTCATCCCCTGATGTAGAATCATCCCAACTCAATGCGATATTATCACAGGTATGGTCTGAAACGGCAAATGATTCAGGTGCGAAATAATTATTTATTGGCGGACCTCCTGTAACCTTTTGGGTAAAAGCATGAACCAAGTTACTGCCATAACCTGCATTAACACTAAAAGTATCAGTAGTTGCTTCAGGATTGGAAAGAAAATAATTATACGATGACATAGAAGTTCCTTGTTGCAATGTAACCTGATTCGAGCTATCAAAATAAATGACTTGATAATTTACATCATCAGCAAACCCCGTATTTAAGGTCCAACCTAAATTTATACTTGAACAATTATCATCGGTTGCAGTAACATTTGATAACGTTATACCAGGCCAAACATTTTGGATGGTCTTGGAACAAGTACCTAAAAAATTAGTACTAAGATCATCAAAACTCAATTCTAGCCCCATGGGGCTACTAAGTGAGTTTTCACCGAAAGTCAACGTATAAGTATCTTCATAATAATCAGCTGGAAGTAAAGGAACCGTAAAATCGGTATAAGCAAAATAACCTCCTCCTGTTGTAGTTGAAATATTAAGGCTTCCACTGGGCAAGTCTGAATGATAGTTTTTCACTCTCCAAGTATCCTCATTCTGTCCATAGATAGACCACTCAACCTCTGTACCTCCATTATGATAAGGAGCATACTCAGTTTTCGCTATAACGTCAAAATATCTAGTATTATTTACATGAAAAGAAAACTCTATCATGTTATCATCATTAGAAAGAAGATCACCGGTTTCATGATACATCAATATTTTAAATTTAACTGTTTTGTTAACCTTATCGATAGCATAATTAGAAATGTGGCTACATGTAAAATCAATTGATGCTTGAGAGTAACCTATTTTACTAAAAAGTAGAGTAATAATTAAGGCTAATAGTAATTTTTTTATATAATTTAAGTTTGTTTTCATATACAATTTGTATTTAATAGTTCTTGTTATTTTATAATTGTCCTTTTATTCAGAAGCTGAATTCAATTCATTAATGAAACTTTTTGGCTAAACAATAATTTATTCATTACAAAAACAGGACTTTAATAGTCAACTATTTTTCTGGATATATTATTTAATTCAGTTTCTATTTCCTTTATATATGTTTATTTTTTATCTCTGTTAAGTCTAATCATTTGGCAAAATACTATCTAATTAATCCGTTTAAATTTTTATTAGAGCTTCTTTCCCAAGAGTGATATGGATAGGTAAAGAAATAATCTATTTCTAATTTTCTAGAGAATTATTCATACTCCGAAAAACTCTTTTCCGTTATCAGCTTAATGGCAAATAGATAATTATCAAAATTTGCTCAGTAACTGCGCTTCTAATAAAATAATTGATGTTAAAAAAAATATTGTTTTCTATTTCATAGTTAATTATTTTAAGTGTTGTTTATAATTTTTGCAAACAGTGATTATATTCTTTTTTAGTTCTTTAATTCGCTAAAAATAGCTCATATTCTAAATAATCTCATAGCCGGTAAGGAAATAACATGCCAAAAAAAAAATAAGACATAAAACACTATTAAACAACAACTTAACATTTATTGTGTTTTTAATACATTCCCGTATTGGGAAATAAAATCCCAAATAGAAAGATAAAACGAAATCTTAATATTCTAGCTATACCATTCTTTTTTGATACACTTAAAATATAAAATAAATTCACTTAAAGAATATTAATTATAGGCTTAATAGACAAAAAAGAGGCTAAGAATCTCTGTGAGTCTTATTCTTATTAGCTTTGAAGCAAATGAAAGGTTATGAATAAAAAAAGTGTATAAATTGCAACAGTACTTTTACTAAAAAGAATGGGTTTCGAGATGGGAAACAGAATTATAAATGTTCTAATTGTAGCAAACAGTTTTTAGGAGGAGAACGAATAGACCCATCCATACTTTGGGAAGAATATTTAAGAGGTAAGCAGACTTATTTACAGTTATCTAAGAAGTATAATTGTTCTAAACGGACTATTCAACGTAAAATTGATTTGCATCAACTTACCCTTAAACCTAAATTAGCTAGAGAAGTTGTTGTCTTAATGGATACTACATATTGGGGCAGGAACTTTGGTGTAATGCTTTTTAAAGATGCTATTACCAAAGAAAATCTACTAAAGTATTACGTAAGAAATGAGACTAATTTTCTATATAAAAAAGGGGTTGAAGAACTAGTATCAAATGGCTATACGATAGTTGGAATCGTAAGTGATGGAAGAAAAAGTTTGGCACAATCTTTTGGCTCAATACCCGTCCAGATGTGTCAATTTCATCAAGTAGCTATCATTAGAAGGCACATTACAAAGAACCCTAAACTACCTGCATCTATTGAATTAAAAGAACTCGTAGCGATGTTAAAGATGACAGATAGAG
>CAJWVX010000059.1 GCA_913048175.1 uncultured Flavobacteriales bacterium
GTGCAACAGGCGCAACAGGTGCTGCTTCAACAGTAGCTGGACCAGTTGGTGCAACAGGCGCAACAGGTGCTGCTTCAACAATAGCTGGACCAGTTGGTGCAACAGGCGCTGCAGGAAGTAACGGTACAATAGGTGCTACTGGACCAGCAGGACCTGCAGGAGGTAATATAACTGTAGTTACAATAAGTGCAAATACTACTTTAAATACTACAAGTATGTTTATTTTAGCAATTGGTACAATTACTATTAAACTGCCCTCTTCACCCGCTACTGGACAAGTACTCTACTTTTTTAGTGACACACCATCATCAATCACTATAAACCCTAATGGAAAATTTTTTAGACAGGGAGCAGTAGATTATGGAAATTCTACAATCACTGACTTTGGCGGGAACGGAGGTCAGGCGTTATCGTTAATTTTTAATGGTTCAAAGTGGAATGCTTTATCTATTAAATAAAAAAATGATTTACAATGTATAAAAAATAAGGCGTTTAGTACTAAACTAAACGCCTTTTTTAATTATAATGTTCGCAAAATATAAACTCTTGCCAATGTGTAAATTTGTATACTTCGATTTTCAAATCCCAAACTTCGCATAACCAAACTATATATACATGAACACAATCACTCAAAAAAATTATATCTACGCAACATTACTCTTATCTATGGTTTTACAAGCATGTAGCCTCAGCGATACATCACTTACATTGAATATACCTGAAGAAGGATTTGAGGTCGTTCAACATATCCCGATTAACGGTGAAGGAAGAGATCAAAATGCATTGTACATCCCACCAAGAAGTATCAAAAGTGAAGAGTTTAATTCGCCCGAACTTAATACCTATATAGATAGTATGTATGCGGTAATGCTCAGAAAGGCTGGGGTTGGAATAGCATCTAATCAATTAGGAAAAAGATTGCAAATATTTATTATTGAAGCTAAGTCTGATAACCCAAGATACAAAGTGTTAGGACCTGTTAAAAAGCAGGTATATATCAATCCTATAATTACCAAAACTTCTAAAAAACGGATGAATTTCTGGCATGGATGTTTAAGTGCTCATGGTGAAAAAAGAGGAAACTTAGCATCCTATGAATGGATTGAATACCAATATCAAAACCAAAAAGGTGAAATTAAACAAGGAAGATTAGATGGTTTTGCTTCCGTGATATTTCAGCATGAATTTAGACACATGCTAAGCGGGACTTATTTAGACCACGCCAATCACTTTATAACAAAAGAGGAATTGAATCAGAAACTTGATGCAGGAGATTTACCGTTTTTTGATCTGGCAAATGATACTTTACCATTACTTATCGAAGGCTATGAATTGGGACAAACACTTGAAGAATTTCATTCTCATAAAAGATAACTCATATCAGTTTGCAAGTGGATACTTTAACAATACCTAGTTCTATACTAGTAAACCAAACAACTTTATTCACTAAATTTTGGAAACATGAACTGAATAAAATCAATTGAAAAGGGCCACTAAAGTTAAACAAAGTAGCCCCGAACTAAAAAAATGGATGAAAAGAATTCACATCTTCTTACTTCTTATACGAGTATTTTATGCTTAATGTTCTGATATTTAATAAGTAATGAAACACCTAATATCTCCTAAGCACCAACAACCACAATACTCTAATAATTCTTAATGCTAATCGCTTAAATCAAGCTACTTCATTTGCTATATTTGAAAAAGTGATAAGCTCATTAAGACAATTTAATTATTTGTCATTAAAATTATAAAAATGATTAAAATAAAAGAACTCTATGTCTATCCAATAAAATCTCTTAAAGGCATTTCCATTAAGCAAGCAGAGATTTCAGAAACAGGAATTAAATATGATAGATACTGGATGCTCGTAGACCAACACGGAGATTTTATTACACAGCGAGAGATACCAAAATTGGCCTTATTTCAGGTAAGTATTCATAATGAACATCTAACGGTTCGTTTTGAAAGTAAAGAAATTAACATCCCAAAAGCGCTAGTTACTGAGGAACTTAAGGCATGTGAAATTTGGGAAGAAAAACTCAACGGATATAAAGAAAGTGATGAAATCAACAATTGGTTTTCAAGCATATTAGATAAAAAAGTATTTTTAGTTAGAAATGCTGAGCTTCCAAAACGAAGCATTAAACATTATGAAGATTCCTTTGTAAACTTTACCGATAGTCAACAGTATTTAATTTTTGGACAAAGCTCTTTAGATAATTTAAATGCAAAAATAGACCCACCGATCCATGCTGATAGGTTTCGCCCAAATATCGTGTTCTCAAAAAGCGATGCTCATTTTGAAGATTCTTGGAAAGAAATACAAATTGGTGCTTCTAATTTTATTATTACCAAAGCTTGCGGCAGGTGTGTAATTACTACCATTAACCAAAAAACTGGTTTAGTTGGAAAAGAACCATTGAAAACATTGGCTAAATATAGGTTTATAGATAACCATGTAATATTTGGAATGTACTTAAAGCTTATTAACAGTGCCGATAACCTATTAAAAATTGGTGATGAAATAACGATGATAAGCGAAAACGAACACTCAACAATGCATATGAAATAATGTTATTGCTAATCTTATTTTAAAACAAAAACCTCCCTCCCATCACCTTAAAGTTTATTGATGTGTAAGTATCCAAAGCTGAACTTCCTCATCCATAAATAAGTGTCTGTATCTATTTGTTTTATCAGTAGAAGTTTTTACAGATTTAGTTAACATTTTCTCCAATTTAAATCGCCCACCATCAGCAAGTTCTTTCTCTATTGGATGTTCTTTTTCTACTTCTGTTAATTGAGCCAGATTAGAAAATATAAGCACTATTTTACCATCAGGTAAAAGTCTTTCTTTTGCTGCAGCAAAAAAATCTGGAAATAAATTTTCCTTGTAATAAACAGTATCATCAACCCTATCTAGTTCTGCAGATATTGGTAACCAAGGAGGATTAAAAACAATCAATTCAGTTGGTTTAATCCATTTACCAAAAAGGGGAGCAAAATCTAACTCTATCTTTCGAGACAACTTGGTTGTGCCCATAAAATCTTTTAAACCAAAAATTGCGTTAGGGTTTATATCAGTACCAAAAGCCTTTTGAAACCCATGTTGAACCAATTGAAAAGAAAGCACTCCATTACCAACACCAACATCTATAGCCGTTTTTTTAGGCCCATCATAACGTTTTAACCAATTATCGAAAAGCACCAAATGTTCGAAACTCGAAGGCAAGTGTGTACCATAATAAGGATGTACTTTATTTCGTACTACAGGAATAGACACCCCTTTTTGGTGCTCTTGCCATGATATATCTAACTCTTGCACTTGAGGAAAGGTTAACAAGAAGTTTTTATTATCTGGATAAAACAGTTTAAACCATCCAATACTAGGAGCCATATCAACAGGCAATTTATGATCTATAACCTCTATTAAAAGTAGACTGGATAGTTTATGATATTCTAAATCAGCAGCTCTTTGATCCTTAAAAGATTCATCAGAATATTTTTTATCCAAATGCTTCTGAATCTCATCCAAAAGTGTTAGTCCATTATTATAAAAATCTTTTATTAAAAAAGATTTCCCAGCTTCTAATGCTATTATCGTTTGTTTAACATTTACACCACGTTTAAACAACTCTACTTCCTTACCCAATTCAATAGGCGCTGGTTTATTTACCTGTATATCCATAATTAACAAATCCCTTTACTTCGGCACAAAGGTAGAGAATCCTTTCTCCCATTTTTAACAACACTTTTTATGATTATAATAAATTACACAATAACAACAATAAAAGAGTAGTTGGTGGTGTTTCTAAGAAAAAATAAGCTAGATAAATTACTACATTTGGTAAAAACATAATTCTATTATATGTCACTTTACACTTTTTAAATTCTTAAGTACAAGTAAAATGAAGTACTTTTTAAATATCAGAATCTTAATATTCTTACTTATTGGTATCAATGCTATGGGCTGGTCGACAAGCGATACTAGTATTACTAAAACTGCTTTTGAGCAAGATCTCGCTATACTGCAGCAATCATTAGTTGCTAATCATTCGGGTGTTTTTCAATACATCGGCTCAGAAAATTTGAATAAACAGTTTACGCTGGCTTTAGATACTATGCCAGACAATATTTCTGATGTAGATGCTTTCTTAGCCATTTCAAGACTAATAGCAGTAATAAATTGTGATCATACATCTGCTGAAGCTCCACCACATATAATTACCGCTATACATAAACAAAACATACTACCTTTTGAGTTTAAGTTTATCGGTAAACGGATGTATGTACTTAAAAACTATGCAGACACTAGTCTTAAAATAGGTACAGAGATTTTAAGCATAGAAGGTGAGTCGATAGCAGAAATAGTTGACAAAATTTTCCCTACAATTCCATCAGATGGATTTATCACCACTTCTAAATACCGAACCATAGAAAGATATTTACTCTTTAATGTAATGTACACCCTATTAAGAGGGAATAAATCAAGCTATAAGATTGAATACAAATCTGTAAACAATAACATTAGTAAAGTTATTACAATTAAAGGAAAACGATTAACAACAATGCGCAGCCTCTTTAAAGAGCAAGTTAATAAAGAGCCAATTCCTTTTAAAATTATTATTGATAAATTGATGCAGACTGCAACAATAACAATTACCACATTTGATCAAGCTAGTTACAAAGAACATAAACAGAATTTTAAGAAGTTATTAAAAAAGTCATTTACAGCAATAAACCAAGATAGCATTGCTCATCTCATTATTGATATACGTAACAATGGTGGTGGTGAAGCTGATTATGGTGCTCACCTCTACTCATATTTAACCAACAAAAATTTTAAATTTTACGAACAACTATCGCTAAACACAACAACAATTGAAAATAGAGATTACATCGATTTTGGGTTATTAAAACTGTTGTGGGTAAAGCTGCTCACTAAACGTGATAAATCAAGTGGCAGATATATTGTTAAAGGAAATACACTGAAAAATAATAAACCTGCAAAAAACAACTTCTCAGGAAAAGTATATGTGTTAATAAATGGACTCAGTTATTCAGCATCTAGCGAATTTTGCACAATAGCCAACGATAATAAACGAGCTACATTTATTGGAGAAGAAGGCGGTGGAGCCTACCAAGGGAATACAAGTGGGTTTTCATTTACATTAACCCTACCCAATTCTGGAGTACAGATAGACATTCCTGTTATTCACTATCAAATGGCTATATCAAATAAATACAAAATAGGAAGAGGTCTAATTCCAGACTATGAAGTTATACCTACTATTAAGGAACTTATTTCTGGTGAAGATAGCGAACTTGAAAAGGCGAAACAATTGATAAAAGAACATTAACTCACATTTCCTTTAAGTTTTAACCATTAAGAATAAGCTATTTTATTAACTATATTTGAGAAAGCGGATAGTTCAAATAAATACCCATATTGGGTTGTTACCACCAAGCAAAACAATTACGTTTGCGGAGAATACAACTTACTTTCTCAGTAATATTTGCGGAGAATATTTTATTTTACGGAAAATTACATTTATTTTTACCGCATATTATGCGGGGAAAAAATATTTACATACACGAAAAAGATAATTGGACTAATTTTACTTGGAACGAAAAAATTATTTCTAAAAAATTAGCCGAAACAAGAAATTTACAAGGTAGATTATTAGGGAAAATGGAATCCCTTGGTTTTGATCTACAAGACGAAGCTGCTTTAAACACATTGACATTAGAAATTGTTAAATCTTCTGAAATCGAAGGAGAAATATTAGATTTAGAACAAGTTCGTTCCTCAATAGCTAGACATTTAGGAATTGAATTAGCAGGTGCAATTGAGTCAGAAAGACATATTGATGGAATTGTAGAAATGATGCTTAACGCTACCCAAAAATATGATTCACCATTAACAAAAGAACGTTTATTTGGTTGGCATTCTGCTTTATTCCCAACAGGCTGGAGTAATCTGTATAGAATAGTTGTTGCTAATTGGAGAAAAGACACAACTGGACCAATGCAAGTTGTATCTGGAGCAATGGGAAAAGAAAAAATTCATTTTGAAGCTCCTAATTCTGACAGAATTGAGCTAGAAATAGAAAAATTTATTAATTGGATTGAATTAGAAAATGAAATTGATCCTGTTCTAAAAGCAGCAATTGTACATTTATGGTTTATAACCATTCATCCTTTTGAAGATGGGAATGGAAGGATTACAAGAGCGATTACAGAAATGTTCTTGGCTCGTTCCGATAATAGTGCAAAAAGGTTTTATAGTATGTCTTCTCAAATAAAAACTGAAAGAAAACAGTACTATGAAATATTAGAAAAAACACAAAAAGGAACTCTTGATATAACAAATTGGATTGAGTGGTTTTTAGAATGCTTAAAAAACTCTTTTGAACCTTCTTCTAAAGTATTATCAAGAACCCTAATAAAAGCAGATTTTTGGAAAACACATTCAACCACAATATTGAATCAACGGCAACATAAAATGCTGAACAAACTATTAGATGGATTTGATGGGAAATTGACAACTTCAAAATGGGGAAAGATTTGTAAATGTTCTCAAGACACTGCTTTAAGAGATATTCAAGATTTAATGACAAAGAAAATATTACGAAAAGAATCCAGCGGAGGAAGAAGTACGAATTATGAATTAATAGAAAAGCCAGATGGTAACACTGTATATAGCAAATAGGTACTGTCTTGATAAACTGAAACTTTGATACTTTTTTGAAACTCCGCCAAGTTAAAAACAAAATATTTAAATTTGGCTAATTGGCAAACGGAAAATTCACCGCAATTAATTACCTACTTGCCAAATACTAACCTTTGTCAGTATGAAAGCCATTTAAAATGACAAGAAAAGAGTTTATCAAAATTTGTGGAATACTTGGAGTGGGAATTCCAACTCAGTTTTCACTGATGTCATTCATTAAAGACGATAAAACTAAACCTACGTTTAAAGGTAAAGTTATAATTATAGGTGCTGGCGCAGGAGGATTATCTGCTGGGTATTTATTACAACAACAAGGTATTGATTTTGAAATTCTAGAAGCTTCAGCAATTTATGGAGGTAGAATGAAGATTGATACCAACTTTGCAGACTTCCCTATTCCATTGGGAGCTGAATGGCTAGAAACTAGTACCGATATTTTTGAAGAAATTGTGAATGATCCTTCTACTCCAGTTAATATAGAAACCGTTGCCGATAAGCCAGATCGAAAATTCGTAAATTATTCTTGGTATAACTTCTTTGAGGAATACATTGTTCCTTCTATCTCCTCTAAAATTAGGTATAACACCATTGTTCAGTCAATTGATTACTCAAGCGACCAAATTGTTATTACTACACAAAACGGACAACAGATAGCAGATAAGGTAATCGTTTCTGTTCCGCTTAAAATTCTACAGGATGGAGATATTAACTTTATTCCTAGCCTACCGCAGCCTAAATTAAATGCCATAAACAATACCACCATTTGGGAAGGCTTTAAAACGTTTATAGCGTTTTCTACAAAATTTTATAAGGATGAATACCAGTTTAAGGTTACACCAAAGAGTGATGGAGAGAAAATTTATTATAATGCTTCACATGGACAAAATACTACCAAAAATATACTAGGATTATTTGTGGTAGGGAAACCTGCTCTTATCTATAGTTCACTTAGCGATAAGGAGTTAAAAACCTTTATTTTAAAAGAGCTTGACGGTATTTATGAGAATCAAGCAACTCCCAATTATATAAAACACATTTCTCAAAACTGGAATAAAGAACCATTTATTAAAGCTGGTTATATGACAGACCATGCAGATTGGCAAACGGTAAAAGAACTCGGCAAACCTGTTGCTAATAAAATACATTTTGCAGGTGGAGCATATACTGATGGAGAAGACTGGGTTTCTGTACATGCTGCGGCAAAATCTGCAAGAAAAGCAATTGAAGAATTAATAAATTAAAACCAAGACCTCCCCTCCCATTTTTGCACCTTTTTTTAATGATTGTTGGCAGTTTACAACCCATAGCACCAACAACTAATCCCCCAAACAACTCTTAGTAATACCCGAGTAAAACACGCTGCTTTATTTGCTATATTTGGGGGGATAGATAATAAAATGGAGAAAATTCAAAATATATTTCACACAAAAGAAACATTTTCTTATGCTATCTCAAAAACATTAGAAAGAATGGCCTACTATGGTTTACGCTCTCTCATTGTGTTGTATATGATCGGAGAAGTATTAAAAATGCCAAATGAAGATGCATTGGAAGTTTATGGTTTATTCACAGCTTCATTAGTTTTTTCTCAAATTATTGGAGCAATACTTGGAGACTTGGTAATTGGCAATAGAAAAGCAATAATTTTTGGCATGCTTATACAAGCATTAGGAGCTTTTAGTCTTTGTATCCCTTCAATTAATGGTCTTTATATTGGATTGTTTTTTATTGTTTTAGGCGGTGGTTTATACTCCCCCAATATTATCTCAAGTTTTGGAAAACTATACTTGAATAAAACGAAACTGTTAGATGCTGGATTTACTTTTTTTTATTTAGCTATTAATTTAGGTGCTTTTTTTGGTACTGTAACCATTGGATATATTGGAACAAAAATTGGTTGGAATGCTGGTTTTATTATTGCAGGAATAATAATGCTGCTTTCAATAATCCCCATCTTATTTACTAAAGAGAAAGAGATTGAAACAGAATCAGAAAACAATCCAATTACAAATCAAAGAATTATTAATGTTTCAATTGTTTTTGTTCTTGTTGGTATTTTTTGGGCAATCTATGAAATATCTTACATCAGAATATTTGACTTAGAAATTAAATTGAGTGAAATTTCAACATTAGACCTACCAAGAAGTTTATGGACTTCCTTAAATTCAATGTTCACTTTACCTCTTAGTATAATAGCTATTGTTTTATGGTCTCATTTTTATAGCTCACAGTTTTTCAAATTAATCGTTGGCTTTGTCTTTGGTGCAATCTCATTTGGAATTTTGTTTCTAATTCCAGAAATCCCTAACGAAAAGCACACAATTATATACATAATATCTTTATTGTTTCTTGGTATTTCAGAAATCCACATCTCACCAGTAATTAATTCAGTTTTAACACAATATACTAACCCCAAATATCTAGCAATCTTAATAAGTTTAGCATTTATTCCGACTAGGTTATTTGCTCTTATTGTAGCTCAATTTAATGCCTACCTTTATGAGTACCCTATTGTTGCAATGTTAATAGGAATGACAGCTATGACTATTCTAAGTATAGGATTAATTATCTATAATCGAATTAAAACAAACCCACTTCAATAAAATAAGAAAACATTGAACTTCTAATGATTGTTTGAAGTAAACAACCTTTAGCAACAATAACTACAACACCTTAACAACTCTTAGTGTTAACGATTGATAACAAGCTATTTTAATTGCTATATTTGAGTAACCTGATATTACAAATAAGAGCATTGGCGCTTATTAACTTGTTAACCAAAATTCATTTATGAGAATTTTAATATTATTACCTTTTTTTTTCATCTACTTGACAGGCCAAGCTCAAAACCCTGTGAATGAATATTATAAGGAGATGAAAGATGGTACTTATAAAGATTATTACAAAAATGGACAATTAAGAATACAGTACATAATTAAAAATGGTAATGCTGATAGCACCCATTTATTTTATTATAAAAATGGACAACTAAAATCCAGTACTAATTTTGATAATGGACATTTTCACGGGACAAATACTGAATACAACGAAAAAGGAGATACAACAATAATCGAAAAATACAGAAATGATACATTATTAGTTTATAAACAAATGACGTATTATCCTTCAGGACAACTAAAATATGAGCAAATAAGAATATTTCCTACCGACAGCAAATCAAATCCTTTCTTGAAATCTGCAACAAACGAAATAAATTTAATTGTAAAATACGACTTGAATAAATCAATAAAGGAACTTCCAAATACGGCTACAGTTAGAAAGTATCATAAAAACAGTAACTTAAAATCATTAAGTTATACTGTAAATAATGTACTTGAAGGTGTTTTTGAATATTACGATAAAAATGGACAGCCAACAAAAACTGAAACCTGGAAAAAGGGAAAAAAATTGGTTAACATCATCTATATTTTATAGGGCAGTTGGCAGTAATCTGAAACAGTAAAAGCAATTTATCAACTCCGCCAAAACTTTGTTTTGACGTTTTATCAGAAAAAAGTTAAGCCTCAAAGCCAAAGCTTTGGCTAAACGAAAATATGTACTTTTAAGTCGTCCTACAAAAACATAGAATAGCGTTACACCCCAATTAATAGGACTTGATAAATGAATGGAATCTTCAAAATAGTTTACTTAATTCTAATTTGGATCTCTAATATTACAGGATTTACATATAATGAAATCAATATTATAGCTTATTTCATTATTACTCCTTTTGTCTACTTTTATTTATTAGATAAGATTATAAAGAAATGGTATTTTAAAATTGGTTTTACACTTTTTGTAATCGTCTCATTACTACTAATTGAAGATTTTAGTGAATTTTCAGATTGGTTGTTTGATAGATCCGTTGACTTTCTTAACTGGTTCGAAATTATAGGATGGAACTATATAGAAGCCTCTGTAGTTATCTGTGTTTTTATTCCATTATTAATTCTAGGTTATCTCATATATTTATTAAAAAGGCAAAATAAATTACAGTCTAATAAAGACTCTATTGATTGATACAAACTACTCACCAAAACTCTAACCATTAATGTTTTCAACGTTTAAAATAAACAAGAAAAGGCTGTTAAGTGTTTTTGGATTAATAGTAGGGTTATACTTCTCAGCTAACTTAATAAGAATCTATAACTTTTCATTTCAATATTCAGAAACAAAAAGCGATGTAGCTATTGTTTTGGGTGCTAGCACTAAAAACAATGAAGTTTCTCCCATTTTTAAAGAAAGAATCAATCATAGTATTTACCTGTATGAAAGTAAAATTGTTACTAAAATAATTTTTACTGGAGGATATGGAAAAGGCCAAAATATATCTGACAGTGAGTTAGCAAAAAAATATGCCCTAAAAAAAGGAATTCCTTCAAAAGACATATTAATAGAAAAAAAGTCGCGATTTACAATTGAAAACTTAATTCAAGCAAAAATAATAATGGACTCTTGCAATTTAGTTTCTGCACTAATTGTTTCAGACCCTCTACACATGAAGAGGTCTATAGCACTTGCTAAAAACCAACATATAGAATGTAAATCTTCTCCAACAAAAACAACCATGTATAAGTCATTTGGACCAAAAACAAAATCGTTGTTCTATGAAGCTTTATTCTTTAGTTTAGGACAGTTAACAGGGAAAAATTAGCGTATTATTTTACTACATTTTAAAACCGGATGCTCCAATAACCCGGTGTAACTTTAACCGTATTTAAATTTAATTAACACCTTTTAACATAAAGAGTTCTTGTCTCTGAACTATATTTGGCAAACTATTTTAAAAACACAAAAGCCATGACAAAAAGTGCTTACTTAAATACAGGGTTTATCTCTCTACTATCAGTCGTACTATTAGTAATAATGTATTATTCTTGGCCACTTACCCAATTTTCTTTAAACGATGTAATTTTAGGCAATGTAGAATTATCAAATATTGAGAAGGGAAATGTTATAAGAGCAATAGGAATTAATTATGCTTTAGATACCGTATTTATTTTTACTTGGATTGGCTCTTGGGCTGGTTTGCACTTGCATTTTAAATCATTAAACGTAAAATTAATTGGAATTTGTTTTGGGTTAAGCCTCTTAGGTGCTTTGTTAGATCTTACCGAAAACGCAATTAGCTATAACTTGCTTATTGGTAATAATAATATTATGACTATTAAAAGTTCTTTATTTATCCATTCAATAATTAGAGATTTAAGTTATTGGCTACCAATGATAGCTTCTTTTGTTTTAGTTTTAACAATACCGAAAAGCAAAAGAATTTCTAATATATTTTTAAAACTTATGGGCTCTTTAGGAGTTTTGTTTGCTATACTGGGTATGTATATCCCAATTTTTTCTGCAATACCTTACTATTGGTTTGTATTGTGGTTTTTTGCTACAACTCTATTTTTGTTTGATAATTATAAGAATGGAAAAGCTATTGACTAATGCTTAACTACTAAAACTAAAGCCCTATCCTTTTAGGCTTTTAACAACTCTTAAAGTAATTTTCTGTTGTTAGATTATAACAAATCCCTTTACTTCTGGACAAAGGTAGAGAATCCTTTCGCCCATTTTTGCACCTATTTTGAATGATTGTTGGCCGCTTACAAGCTGATGTCTGAAAGACATTTTCAGACCTAGGATTGTTACCTTAATTTACAACATTAAAATTCAATCATGACAATGATTCTACAACAAATAAAGTATAATACTTAACAGTTCTAAACAATAAATCTTTAGTATCTTTTTTATTATTAAACAAAAGTTCAAAATAATTTCACTTGGTTTGTATATTGAACATCTCAAATGATAAATTTGTATTTTAAGACAACTTGAATTGATTATATAATCTAATTAGGTAACTTTATATAAAATGGCAGCAGCAGAACAAATAAAAAGCTTAATCAAATCTTTTGGGGATGGAAATGAATCTCGATTCTTTGCTACTGCTATGCAAATTGCAGCTTCTGAAGCAAGAAAAGGACATACTACTTTTGCGCAAGAAATCAAAAGCCTTATTGAACGTGCAAAAAAAGGACGTTCAAATTCCTTTTTAGATAGCACTAAAACTATTTCAATATCCAAACCTAAAAGAGAATTAAATGAACTTATTGAAGTGTTTCAACCAAAAATCAATCTTAATGATATGGTTTTGGACAAACAAGTTAAGGAGTCATTAGACCGAGTTATTCAAGAACAAAGAAAGGTTGAGCT
Organism: uncultured Flavobacteriales bacterium; assembly: GCA_913048175.1. Lineage (GTDB taxonomy): Bacteria > Bacteroidota > Bacteroidia > Flavobacteriales_E > Vicingaceae. The sequence continues at coordinate 12,947 of CAJWVX010000059.1, forward strand.
TTTGCGAAAACACAACCTTACACCAAAGAGAAAGTTGTTACTGACTGGCATACCCGGATGTGGAAAAACAATGACTGCACAGGCATTGGCTGGAGAATTGGGACTGACCGTTTTCATAATCAGATTGGACGGACTTATGTCAAAATTTATGGGAGAGTCAATCGCCAAATTGAGAATGATATTTGACGCAATGGAAGATCACAGAGGAGTCTATTTATTTGATGAATTTGATTCTATTGGTGCTCAACGAGATCAGGGACAAGATGTTGGCGAAATTAAAAGAGTTCTAAATAGTTTTCTAATAAACATTGAAAAAGATCAATCTAACAGTATTATTATTGCTGCGACTAATCTACCAGAGTCATTAGATAAAGCTTTATTTCGAAGGTTTGATGATATAATTCGCTATCCATTACCAGAGGTTATTGAGATTAAAAAAGTTTTGAAAAAAAATCTATCTGGTTTTTCTTTATCAAAAAAAATTCCCCTTGAGAAAATTGCAAAAGAAGCAATTGGTCTTAGTTATTCAGATATTGTTAGAGCTTGTGAAGATGCAATAAAAGAAATGATAATTATGGGTGAAAATAAAGTTTCCGTATCATCTCTTCTCACTTCACTCGAAAAGCGAAAACAATAAATTTTAAATGGCTAACCAAAACCCATTAAGGCATATTAAAATTGAAGGTTATTCCGAAACAGCTGAATATAAAAGCCCTAAAGGTAACCCCATATTAAATCCTAAACCCAGAAACAGAGACCTACACGGGAATAAAATCTATGACCATTTAAATAGAATTAAAGAACAATTTGATTCTTTGAAAGAAGTTGAATTACCTGAAGGTGTAATTCGTGATGATGCTATTTATGTAGAATTTATCTCTGATTTTGATTTTGCTTTAGCTTTTGACAGTTTTCACAGTGATGCAGAAAATTATAAATATCAATTATTAAATATTCGTAAAGAATTCATTGAAAAGAAATCAAGATATAGAGTAAATGTTCTTTTAACAGAAGGTGGCATAGGTCATTTTATATTAAAAGCTCAAGAATATATTAATGAAAATCTAATCAGGAAAGGTGAAGATACAGGCAAGCCAAAAAACAATACTCTAATCAGTAACATTGAAACAATTCAACTTGCTACATTAGAGGCCTTCTGGACAGAGCCAAGTGAAAATCGATTCCCTGAAGAAAATAAAGTAGTTTGGTGGGAAGTATGGTTCCGAAAAAAAAGAGGAGTTGACCCAGCTTCAGAATATGATAAAATAATACACCAACTAGGGAAAGTTAATGCTCAAATTTCAAATCAAGAACTAGTCTTTCCTGAGCATTTCATTAAATTAGTAAAAGCTTCGCCTCGTCAACTTTCAGAATCACTTTTTTTATTAGATAACCTTTCTGAACTAAGGAAACCTAAAGAAACTGCTGATTTCTTTACAAATCTTAACTTATCAGATAAAGAAGATGCTGTTACTGAACTTCAAGGCAGAATTGAAAACCATACAAATGTTGATAGCATTGCAATTTGCATATTAGATTCAGGAGTACAAAACCAACACCCTCTTTTATCTGATTTCATACCAGAACAAAACTTATTTAGCTACAAACCAGAAGATTGGGGCACTCATGACAGTTGGCCCAGAGGCGGTCATGGGACCGGTATGGCCGGGCTTGCAATTTATGGCAACATAACTAATGCTATGTCTGAAGCAAATAACATTCAAATTTTCCATCAATTAGAATCGGTAAAGTTAATTAACAACCGATCACCGCATGACCCAGAACTATATGGAGCTGTCACTTTGGAAGCTGTCAATACACCTATTATTACTTCTCCATTTCGACCTCGTATATACTGTATGGCAGTAACTGATAAAGATCAAGCATTTTATGGTCGACCCTCATCTTGGTCTGCTTCTTTAGATAAAATCATTTTTGGTAATGATGATGAAAATTTAGAGAAACACTTATTTTTTGTTTCTGGAGGTAATGTTTTCATTGAAACACCTGATGAATATCCAGACAAAAACGTCTTTGAATCAGTACATGATCCAGCGCAAGCATTTAATGCAATTACTATTGGGGCATATACAGAAATGGACACTTTTGATTCTGAAGAATTTCCAGATTCAAAACTACTTGCAGAACGCGGAGGAATGTCCCCTGCTAATTCCACTTCTATAATTTGGGAAAATGATTGGGCCATTAAACCCGATTTAGTAATGGAAGGAGGTAATTTAATTAACCAAAGAGGTGATATTGCTGCTCCAGATTCTTTACAACTCTTAACCACTCATAAAGATTATCAAACAACATTATTACAAACATTTGGTGATACGAGTGCAGCAACAGCACTAGCTTCTCATTTTGCTGCTCAATTAAAAATTGAGTACCCTAATTTATGGCCAGAAACAATTAGAGGGTTAATGATACATTCTGCTGATTGGACTCAATCTATGCTAGGAGGTAAAAATCTTCAAGAGGTAGAATCGTTTAACAAAGAAGATAAACGAAACTTATTACGATCATTTGGATATGGTGTCCCAAATTTGGAAAAAGCCCTGTATAGTGCTAAAAATTCATTAACTCTAATCGCGGAAAAAGAAATAACACCTTACGAAAAAAATGGAAGGATCAAGTTTAATGATATTCATTACTTTGAACTTCCATGGCCTATACAAGTCCTTCAGGATGAATTAAGTGAAATAGATGTGAAATTAAATATCACACTTTCATATTTTATAGAACCTAACCCAGGCAGCAGAAAGTATAGCAACAAGTTTAGCTATCAATCCCATGGCTTAAGGTTCAATGTAATTAAACCTGATGAAGATACCGAAACATTTCATAAACGAGTAAACAAGAACACTCGTGAGAAAGGTGAAAGTGGTTTTTCTGGTGAAAGGTGGATAATTAAAGAGCAATATCGTAATAAAGGTTCAGTTCATCGTGATTTTTGGATTGGCTCTGGTGCAGATTTAGCTACAAGAAATCAAATAGCGGTCTATCCAGTTTCAGGGTGGTACAGAATGAGGGACAAACTTGAAAAGTATAATTCTACTGTTAGATACAGTTTAACAGTTACAATTGAAGCTCCCGAAATAGATATAGATATTTACACTCCTATTAGGACATTAATTCCAATCGAAGTCTAGTCATTGGGTAAACAAATAAACGATGAACTTAAAGCCCAACTAACTCTCTACTCTTAATGTACAACAATCTTGCGCTTATGTTTTTGTACCCCATTTGGGATAACAAACCTTTATAGTTGTTAATCTGTTTTTCGTTCACAGAGCTTTGATCTCCAGTTTGTAATCAATTTAATAGCATTATTTTATTACATTTGAGAAAACCAATGAAGACTCTTTTAATTTTTCTTAACCTCCTATCTGTTTCATTTGTATTTGGACAAACTGAAATGAAAATGGAGCTATCAAAACTTGCTGTATTTAACGATTCTATTGTGACCAAAATTGACAAATCAAAATTTGTTCACGCTCAGGACTACATTATAAATTGTAAAAAGTTAGATGATAAAGCCAATGCAATTTTTAAAGATTATTTTACTTCAATAAATGGTCGAATTTATTTGCACCTATTATCTTATAAGGAAATTGAAAATGGGACAATAGTACTAACATGTTTGACTGAAGGAAACTACACACCCAAATTAATGATGTATACATTTGATTCAAACCTTAATTTTAAAAGCCATTTAATTCTTGAAAGTATTATCGTTGATGTCGGCCTTTATGAACATTATTTTTCTTCAGAATATAAAAACAATGCTTTCTATGGTAGCTATGTCAATAAGTGGGAGAAATTTGACGGAAAAGAGCATCACCAAATGACCGATTCAACAGTAACTATTTACTCTATAAATAACGGGTTGATTAATTCAATGAGTCCTCATACATTTCTCAAGGAAGATAATTAATTCTCCACTATTGATCTACAACAAGTAAAAACACCTTTATGCTGTTGCAAAACCAGAGATCAACAGTCTCCTACTCCTTACCCGCGAAGGCGGGTATCCAGTCACAGCAACATTATTATCTAATCTTAAATTCCACGATTCGTTTTGTTCCCACTAAAAAGTGGACAAAACATCGCTATGAATGACAGTAGAGGATTAAACCCCTACCAATTCTCCACTCTTTATGTACAACAAGTAAGATTCAATGTTTAGGTAACCCATTTGGGTTAATAAATTTCTATACTCCGTAACTTGTTTTTCGTGAGAGGGGTTTGGCTCTCCTGTTTTACAATCTATCGATAGTATCATATGATATTATCACTATATTTGTGAAATGAAACCTCCTTACGATATAAATAGTGATATACTTCAGCTGGTAGCTTCAATATCTGAAAAAATTGGAGCAATAAATGCTTCTCACCTTTACAAACCACCGACTGAATTAAGAAAAAAGAATCGTATTAAAACAATACAATCCTCGCTAGAGATTGAAGGAAATACGTTAACTGAAGAACAAATTACGTCTCTTTTAGATAACAAAAGAATTCTTGCCCCTCAAAAAGATATCTTAGAAGTTAAAAATGCTATTGAAGTATATCAGCAATTAGAAAACTTTAATGTTTTTGAAATCAAATCATTATTAAAAGCACATTCCATTTTAATGAATGGACTGATTGAAACTCCCGGAAAACTAAGAGCAACAACTGTTGGTATTGTAAAAGGAAATAAAGTTGCTCATATTGCTCCGCCAGGAGGTATGGTTAACGGGTTAATTAAAGACTTGCTATCCTACTTAAAAACAGATAATGACATTGCTTTAATTAAAAGCTGTGTTTTTCATTACGAATTTGAATTTATTCACCCTTTTATTGATGGAAACGGAAGAATGGGCAGATTATGGCAAACATTAATTCTGAAAGATTATTCTCCTATCTTCGAGTTTCTACCAATTGAATCTATTATTAAAGAGCGGCAAATAGAATACTACGGTGCTTTATCAAAATCGGATAAAGCAGGAAATTCGACTTGTTTTATTCAATTTATGCTAGAAGTCATCTTGTTGGCATTAGAACAAACCTTAGCAAGTCAAAATATCAATTTAACACCAACCAATAGAATAGAGCTCTTTAAAAGCAATGCTAAATCAGACCCATTTACTCGACAAGATTATTTGAGGAGCTACAAAGAGATATCTCCTGCTACCGCTAGTAGAGACTTAAAAGAAGCTGAAGATAAAGGCATCTTAATAAAAACTGGCGATAAGAGAACTACCAAATATGAATATAAAAGCTAATGGTTGTTTTCTCCTTATTCATATCAATGCGGTTATAGTTGCAATAGTTGACTAAATGAAAGAAGATTGTTATCTAATCAATAGATTCCACGCTTCGTTTTGATCCCACTAAAAAGTGGACAAAAAATCGCTCTGAATATCAGTGGTTTTATCAGTTTACAACACTAAACGCCAATAACTACTTCACTTCAATAATCCTTAGTTAGACGGGCGTAAAACAAGCTACTTCAAAAATTGAGTAATACTTGTTTTGTAAGTTTTTCCAATAGGAATAATATTTTCAGAAATGAAAATTCGATTACCT
>CAJWVX010000060.1 GCA_913048175.1 uncultured Flavobacteriales bacterium
GTTCATTTTAGTGCAACTCATTTTTTTGACTCTATTTCGCTCACTTTTTGGAGCTACGTTTTGAAGACCACATAATGCCTATCTTAGTGCTAATTTTGCCTTATAAATGGTCGCAAAATTAGCTCAAAAAGATGCTGAAAATGACGCCATCAAATTGAGCCTCAAAAACCAGATAGTAACCGTGGTATACATGTTACAAAAATGGAATACAGTCGGTAAATACCTCAAAAAAAGCGTCCAAAATGAGACCTTCAAATCGTCGTAAATTCAAGTTATTTTTTTTTCGCGTTTTCTTTTGCTCTTTATTTTTCTATTATTTTTTTCGCCACAATTTTGCGTACTTTTTAGATAGATTTTCTGGACATCTCCGAAGGGAGAACTTAATGGTAATTTCGGATCCCAAATGGTATCAAAATGTGTCCAAAACACGTGGTGAAAATGAGGCTCTCAAATGTAGTCCCAAAACCCCTAAACAAACCGTGATTTGATGTAAACGCAGAATGTAGTCGAAAAAAGAGCTGCATTTTTTTTCTAAATTGAAAAGCAAAAGTAATATTAAAAAAGTGTTAAAAGAAAAAGCTATTTAAAAATTGAAATCCAATTTTATTATCTTTAGCAACCTATGAATAGAAAAACCATAAGAACAATTATATTTTTAGCGATTTTGTCGTTAATTGGAATTGTGGCAACACAAATTTTTTGGGTTAAAAATGCTTACAATCTACAAGAAAAACATTTTAATGACAGAGTTCATATTGCCTTAACTAATGTAACTCATGATCTATTAGATATTAATAAAGATGATTCTGAATTGTTTAACCCAGTTAAGCAAGTTTCTTCTAACTATTATACAGTATTAATTAACGACACTGTTAATCCATACTTGCTAGAAACATTACTCCGTAACGAATTTATTGAGCGAAATATCAATGTAGATTTTGAATATGTTATTTATGATTGTTTTACGGATTCCATCGTTTTTGGTGATTATATTTCTTTAGATAAAAATGAAAAATACAATGTTCAATCAAAATCTTATAACATGAAATGGGATAAGGACGGACATTATTTCGGGATATTTTTCCCATCCAAAGAATCATATATAATTAGTAAAATGGGAATTTGGGTATTCTCTTCCTCTATCATTTTATTAATTATAGTTTTCTTCGCATACACTATTAATGTGATACTGAAACAGAAAAAGCTCTCAGAAACAAAGAACGATTTCATTAATAATATTACGCATGAATTTAAAACCCCTATTTCTACCATTTCCCTTTCTGCTGAGGTTCTATTAAGCCCCAATATTAGTGATGATCCAGAACGGCTAGCAAATTATGCTCGTATTATTAAAGAAGAAAATGATAGGCTTAAAAACCAAGTAGATAAGGTATTACAATTGGCAACCCTTAATAAAGACAAGCTAAAACTAGAAGATGAAAATATTGATTTACACGAATTAATCACACAATCCATTAAGAGTTTTGGATTAATTATTAGAGAAAGAAGTGGTAAAATAAATTATAATTTAACTGCTGATAAGTTTGAGATACTTGGTGATAAAATTCATATAACAAATACACTTCATAACCTAATTGATAATGCAATTAAGTACTCTTCTGAAAACCCTGAAGTTAAAATTGAAACGCACAATCATAAAGGATTTATTGAAATAAGTGTAAGAGATAACGGAATTGGAATTCCTTTAGATAGTCAGAAGCATATTTTTGACAAATTTTATAGAACTCCTACAGGAAATATACACGATATTAAAGGCTTTGGATTAGGACTTAATTATGTAAAAACTATTGTAGAGGCTTATTCAGGAACAGTTAAAATAATCAGTAAAGAAAACGAAGGATCAACTTTTGTAATTAAACTTCCATTAAGTAGAAAATAGAAACCTGAGAATAGATATTAGAAAAAGGGAAGTCTCTTTTTCTTTAAGCGAAAGCTGACTTTTCTCTAAAAAATAAAACCATGGCAAAAGAAATAAAAGACATCAAAATATTATTAGCTGAAGATGATTCTAACCTTGGGTTTGTTGTTCAAGACAATCTCAAATCTAATGGCTACCAGGTTACCTTATGTTCTGACGGAGAGGTTGCATTAAAAACTTTTGCAAGCGACAAATTTGATATGTGCATTTTAGATGTTATGATGCCTAAAAAAGACGGTTTTACTGTTGCAAAAACAATTAGAGATATAAACAAAGAAGTTCCTATTGTTTTTTTAACTGCCAAAACAATGCAAGCAGATAAAGTTAAAGGTTTTACGCTTGGCGCTGATGATTACATTACAAAACCGTTTGATTTTCAAGAGTTTATTTTAAGAGTAGAATCTATTTTACGTAGAACTAAAATATTAATTAAAGAAGAAGTGGTAGTAGAAAATTTTACTGTAGGAGAGTATAGTTTTGATGTTAAAAATCAACTATTAGCTCATCCAAAAGAAGATAAAAAATTAACAAAAAAAGAAACACGAATTCTTGCATTTTTATGTGAACATATAAATGACATTGCTCCAAGAGAATTGATACTTAAAAGTATTTGGGGAAATGATGATTATTTTAGTGGAAGAAGTATGGATGTATTCATTTCTAAGCTCAGAAAGTATCTTTCTTACGATAAAAAAATTCAAATTAATAATATACACGGAGTTGGATTTAAGCTAGAGGTGAGTATTTAGTTTTTGGTGTTTTGTATATAGTTAATCTTTATATTTACGCTAAACACTAAAAACCAAATACTCAATACCAAATTGAACACATTTCTAGCTAAAACAGCACAACATTTAATTGATACTTACCCCAACAACTTAAGTGATGTTTGTATTGTATTACCTAATAAAAGAGCCGGACTGTTCTTAAAACAACACTTAAGCAAGCTTATTGATAAACCCATTTGGCTTCCAGAAATTATTGGCACTGAAGAGTTAATTGAAAAACTTTCTGATGTTGAAGTAATTGATAACGTTACCCAATTATTTGAATTGTATAATGTTTACAGAGAATCTACTCCGAAACCAGAAACCTTTGATGAATTTAGTAAGTGGGGTCAAATTCTCCTACACGACTTTAATGAGATTGACAGATATTTAGTGCCTACCTCAGGCTTTTTTAAACATATTAATGAAGCGCGAGCTTTGGAAGTTTGGAATTTAGGTGAACGAGAAGTAACAGATTTTCAATCTCAATATTTAATATTTTGGAAACAGCTAGGTACACTTTATACTTCTTTTACTAAATATTTAAAAGATAATAAATTAGCCTACCAAGGATTGGCCTACCGAATTGTTGCTGAAGAGCTAAAGGCTGATCCAGAAAAATTTGTACAAAAAAAGATAAAGTGGGATAAAGTAATATTTGCTGGATTTAATGCTCTAAACAAAGCAGAAAAAGTATTGATCTCTGAATTAAAGAAGCAACAAAAATGCGATGTTCTTTTTGATGCAGACCAATATTACTTAGAAGATAAAATGCAAGAAAGCGGTTTGTTTCTGAGAGACTTAAAAAAGGAAGATGCTTTTCAACCCTTTAAATGGATAACCAATAAATTTAAGGAAGAGCAAAAGCAAATTAATATTTATGGAGTTCCACAAAATATTGGGCAAGCAAAATACATTACTCATCTTTTAAATGAAATTAACGGCTCAAAAAACTATACAGATACTGCAGTTGTATTAGCTGATGAAAACTTATTGATTCCTGTATTACAATCTGTACCAGAAACCATTGAAAACATTAATGTTACAATGGGTTATCCGTTAAAGAATACTCCAACCAACAATTTTTTTGAAATATATTTTACCACTCTCGTTAATGCTGAACGTTTCGGTCATAAAGGCGAACTTACTTATCATTACAAAGATTTCTTAAAACTGTTTCAGCTGCCTTTTAGTCAGATTCTATTTGGACCAGATAATTGTGCACAGGTTAAAAGACAGATAATCTCCCAGAATTGGGTATTTATCAATAAAGAAAAGATTGATTGGATTAATGAAAAGTTAGAAATTCCTTTTTTAGAAAAATATTCTGTAGCTACGACTTTACAGCAATGTATCAAGTTTATTGAGAAATCTAAAGAACATTATGTTGCAGATAAAAATGACTCGTTTATTGAATTAGAATATCTATTTCAATACGCCAAACTGTTTAATCAGATGATTACGCTAACCACCAAGTATCCTTATTTAAAAAACAGTAAAGGCTTTTATTCACTTTACAAACAAATATTAAGCTCCTCTTCTATAGAGTTATATGGAGAACCGTTAAAAGGATTACAAGTTTTAGGAATGTTAGAAACGCGTAATATCGATTTTAAAAACGTGATTTTACTTTCTACGAACGAAGGAACTTTACCTGCCGGAAAAACTTTCAACTCTTTTATTCCTTTTGATATTAAAAAGGATGACACTTACAATTTACCAACTCATATTGAAAAAGATGCAGTTTATGCTTATCACTTTTACAGATTGATCCAGAATGCAGAAAATATTAGCATTTTGTATAATACTGAAACCAATGAATTTGGTAGTGGAGAGCAAAGCAGGTTTGTTACTCAAGTTGAACATGAGTTAGGTAAATTCGATAACATTTCTATTCGGAAACAATTGGTAACCTACCCTGCTTTAAATAAAAAAGTAATAGAAATTAAAGTTCAAAAAACAACTGCAATTGTTGCTAAGATTAAAGAACGTTTTACCAATGGAATTTCTCCATCAGCATTAATCGCATACATTAATTGTCCGTTAGATTTTTATTACAAATATGTTTTAGGCGTTAGAGAAGCCGAAGAAGTGGAAGAAACAATAGATCATTCTACTTTTGGAACTTATGTACACGATAGTTTAGAGCTATTATATAAAGATTATATTGGGAAAAACTTAACTGAAGAAGATTTAAAACTGATGCTTAAAAAAGTAACACCAGTTGTTACGAGTGTTTTTGCAGAACACTTTAGTGATAAAGAACTAGGATCTGGCAAAAACTTATTGACGCTCAATATTGCTCAAAATTACATTACCACGTTTATTAAAGAAGAGATAAAATTTGTTCAGAAATTAGGTCAACCTTTATTTATAAATTCTTTAGAGGAGAAATTGCTATCTGAAATTAAGGTTGATGGAGCAACCATACAACTAAAAGGTTTTGCTGATAGAATTGACAGTTACGGAACCGAACTAAGAATTATTGATTACAAAACAGGATTGGTTAAACCAACAGAACTTCAACTAAAACATATTGATGAATTATTGGATGCAAAAAAGAATAAAGCTTTTCAGTTATTGATGTATGCTTTAATGTATAGCAAATCAAATTTGATTGATAATACTCAAATTACTTCTGGTATAATTTCTTTTAGGACATTAAGTAGTGGTTACATGCCTTTTGGAATGAAAAAGAACGCCAACATTGATGAAACGGTACTAGAAGATTTTGAAGTTTTACTAATTAAACTGATTAAAGAAATTCTTGATATTAACACCTCATTTACACATACAACTGATGCCAAATGGTGTGAGTTTTGTGAGTAATTTACTTTAAATATTTACTCAAAAAAAACGACAACTTAGATGAGTCGATAAATATATTATTTGGAAAAAAATCTCATAATGGGAATTTTGATTCGCAGAGAAGCCATATTTCATTGGGTATTGCATAATGGTACAGTTATTTCACGTCAGGGTGTAAAACTAAAAAAATAGCTATGAGAAATTACTTAATATCATTTGATAATATTAATTTACAAGACATCAACACGGTTGGTGGTAAAAATGCTTCATTAGGAGAAATGATGCAAGTAACTAAATCTCTCGGAATTAAAGTACCTAAAGGTTTTGCCCTCACAACTAATGCTTATCAAGAATTTTTAGAAGCCAATAATCTTATTGAATTTATAAATCTTACAATTAAAGATTTAGATATTGACTCAATAACTAGTTTACAATCTGTAGGTACAAAAATTAGAACTAAGATAATGGACGGTGAAATTCCAAAACATATAGAGGATGCTATTATTCCTTTTTATGAAAATTTATCCAAAAATTATGGAGATTCAAAATTTACAGATGTTGCCGTTCGATCATCAGCAACTGCAGAAGATCTTCCAGATGCATCATTTGCAGGACAACAAGAAACTTATTTAAATGTAAATTCAAAAACAGATTTATTCCTTTCTATTAAAAAATGTTACGCTTCCCTTTTTACAGATAGAGCAATTTCTTATAGAGAAGCTATGAACTTTAATCACTCCGAAGTTTTACTTTCTGTCGGTATTCAAAAAATGGTACGATCTGATATAGGAAGCTCTGGTGTCGCTTTCTCCATAGACACTGAAAGTGGCTTTAAAGATGTTGTGCTTATCAACGCAAATTATGGATTAGGAGAGTTGTTAGTTCAAGGAAGCATCTCCCCTGATGAATACATTGTTTTCAAAAAAAACATGTCTATTATCGAAAAAAAAATGGGCGAAAAAAAGAAACAAATGGTTTATGGGGATAAAACAGAACTTACCAATATTATAGATGTTCCTCAAAATAAAGCTAATTTGTTTTGCTTATCAGAAAAACAGATTAAACAACTTGCAAGCTGGGTAATTAAGATTGAAGATCATTATTCTAAGGCTTATCAAAAATACTGTCCTGTTGATGTAGAATGGGCAATTGATGGGATTACTAGTAAGTTATACATTGTCCAAGCTAGACCTGAAACTATTCATTCTAATAAATTAAATGGAGATATAGAACAATATAAAATTGAAAAAAACGAAAATCAATTACCCATTATAGAAGGTAGCGCAGTTGGTGATAAAATAGGGGTTGGAAAAGTCCATATTTTGCAAAGTATTGAAGAAATAATAAACTTTAAAAAAGGTGATGTGTTAGTTACTGAAATGACAGATCCAGATTGGGAACCCATCATGAAAATAGCATCTGCCATTATAACGAACAAAGGCGGAAGAACTTGCCATGCAGCAATTGTTTCAAGAGAGTTAGGTATTCCTGCTATTGTTGGAACAAAAAATGGGGTTGAAGTTCTAAAAAATTATAGCGAAATAACAGTATCATGTGCAGAAGGGGAACGAGGATTTGTTTATCAGGGTAAATGTAACTTCACTTGTATCAGATTTAAAAAAGAAGATTTACCTAAAGTTTCAACTCCTTTAATGCTAAACGTGGCTTCTCCAGATTTAGCTTTTAAGTTTTCTTTTTTACCTAATGATGGGGTTGGCCTAGCTAGGGAAGAGTTTATAATTAATAACTATATAAAAGTTCATCCCTTAGCTCTTCTTAAACACAGAGTTATTGGCGATGCAGATCTTTCTAGAAAAATTAATTCGATTATCAAAGGCTATGATTCAGAATCAGATTTTTTCATCAATAAATTAGCGCATGGTATCTCAAAAATAGCTGCCGCATTTTATGATAAACCTGTAATCGTAAGATTTAGCGATTTCAAATCTAACGAGTATAGAAACTTATTAGGAGGAGAACACTTTGAACCTAAAGAAGAAAACCCGATGATTGGATGGAGAGGAGCATCTAGATACTATTCAGACGAATACAAAGCAGCTTTTGAGTTAGAGTGTAAATCAATAAAAAAAGTAAGAGATGAAATGGGCTTCAAAAATGTGATTGTTATGATTCCTTTTTGCAGAACTATTGAAGATTGTGAAGCAGTTATAAAAACAATGAAAGAGTTTGGTTTAGTGAGAGGCGAAAATGGTTTACAAGTTTATTTGATGGCTGAAATACCTTCTAATTTTATCCTTGCTAATGAATTTTCAAAATATGTAGATGGTTTCTCAATTGGCTCTAATGATTTAACCCAACTTACTCTTGGTCTAGATAGAGATTCTCACTTAGTTTCCCATCTTTATGATGAAAGAAATTCTGCTGTAAAAATCTTGATTAAACAGCTTATTAAGGTATCCGCAGAAAATGGTGTGAAAGTTGGAATTTGTGGGCAAGCACCATCCGATTTCCCTGAGTTTGCAGCATTCTTAGTAGAAAATAAAATAGGGTCAATATCAGTGACTCCAGATTCTATTTTAAAAACACTAAATGCAATAGATGAAATAGAAAACAATTTTAGTTTGCTCAAAAAAGTTAGTTAAATATCTATTTCAAGCCTGTTTGATATGTTTAAAACTAAAATATCTGCCATAGATTTTGCCTTATTAAAGGCTGAATCTGAATAATAAATTGCTAATTCTGTTTTTAATAAGTTGATGTTTTCTTTCTCAGAAATTTCATCGTTTTTCATAACTCCTATTAAATCTGAAAATTTATTTTTCTCATTTAAAAGTCTTTTCCTCATCAACCCTCTTTCTTCAGACATATATTGCTCTGCTGTCTTTTGAGATATATGACATTTTACTTGTTCAACGAAAAAAAAATTATCCTTAAAAAATTGTGGAAAATAAATATTTTTTTTTCCCTCAAATGATTGCTGATCAAAATCCATTGCTCGAATTCGATATTGTATCTTATCAAAGTCTTGAGTGACTACAATTACATAATTATAAGACCTCATATCTCCCAATAAACGAACAAAGCATCGCTCATTAAATTTGACGAACTCTTTTGACAATCTCACAAAATCAATATTATTAATGCCTCCCTCATACTCTTCAATAAATTGATCGCCAGGTATTCCAATTACATGTTCTTCTACAATAGTTTCTTTATCAATTAAATAATTAATTTTATTGGGCGAAAAAATATCTTCTAATTCTAAACCATACACTCTCGATGCATCTACCCTCTTAATGTATAAATAATCATAATTATCATTTATCTCATTGATTATTTTTACTCTAAACGGTTTTGAATTTCCGTAAGAACAAAAATCAATACTTCCAACATATAAGTGTTTAATCCGTATATCATTACCATTGATAATTTGATATAACCTTACCAAACCATCTGTAATTTCAATCATTTCTGTAGGCCTATAAGTTACGGCATTCCATAAGGTCTTCTTTCCATTACTTTTAAGTTGTATAACCTCTTTATAGTTTAATAAGTCGGAATACGAAATGGGTAGTTTTGTCACTCTAGAGTAGATTTCAAGATAACGATACAAATCTTCTCCTATCGGATAAAATTTTTTCCTATACTCCATTTTGTTATACTGACCTGACATTAGAACTTAAAAAATAAAATTACATTCAAATATAAGAGTTTAATCTATTAGAATATGTAATTGTATTATTATCCTTTTTATTGAACAACTAACTTACCAGCATAACCATGTTTTTTATCTCCATAAAGGTAAACGCACCTTATTTTATTTGTTTTCAATTTTTCAGGTTATTCTATTCGAAAAATATTGCACATCAACCTTCTCTATCAATATATTAGCTAAAGGCACATTTTTTGCCAATATTAATCTAGTATTGTCTGTCGTTAAAGGATAAACTCTATTTAATACAACTAACAATAACTCATCACTTATAAGTGTCTTACGTCTAACGTGTTTACAAATTAACTATCCCGGATAGCTAATATTGGCTAATGCAACAAGAACCTCTGATAATAATGGTTTATTTTATTGTAGTTGTGAAGCAACTGTCCGTTAGGTTTGTTGTGTTCGTTAATATTACTTACTATTCTATTGGTAATACACAAATATATAGCATATTAAGTGCATTTAAAATTCAATAATTTAAGAAGATATTCAAGATCCCAAGCAGTCATTTTTCTCATTCTTTTAATACTGATTTTCTTGTTTTATTTTTGCATTTCTTGCATAAATTTTTATGGCAGTTTTTAAGATTGTTAAAAAAATCAGTTACATTTTTAAACCTTTTTCGACTTTGATACTCATTAAAAATTACAACTAAATTACAATGTAATTTATTTTCTATTAACCAATTATTTCTAATTGCTTTTAAAAAATGTTTTGATGAATTTTTCGGATTACTAATATATTGCTTTTATCTCTTGTTGTTTTTTTACAACTTTTATGATACACCTCTATTTCTATTTCTAAATAAGTCTTTTAATTTTTCCATTGGTCTACTTATTGTTTATGTAAAAAATCTATCATTGTTCTACACATCCGTTTTCCAACTCTTAATACATTAATTTCTTGTGTTTCAAAATAGGCCTCCTCTTTTTTTTTATAAACTTAAAAAATAGTTTTTATATCTTCATGCAATACTTTTTAGTTGTCTTTAACAGCCAGTAAATAATATCCTTGTTCGTTAAAAACGTGTAAAGCTCTCCTTGAGATAGAGAAGTCATATCAATACTAAGAAGCGATCCTATATTTCTTAGTAAATAATATATATTATTCAGCATGGTCCTTCAGCTCTCATTCACTAAATCCATTACTTTTTTTGTGATTTCTACGAATTTTTTCTAGCTTAACATAGAAGTAACTCGCTATATTAGTTACCTTCCTTTCTTGGCTATCAAACTGTACCTTTTTAAAAAACATGAAATTTATTTAGTTAATCTAGATCCTTCTGATGTAAAGGAATAGTCATTACTAACCTACTTTTTTTTCTAATCAGCATCTCAATCATACTTCCAAGTTGTGCTACAATTTGTGGAGGAGCAAGTTATTATGCTCATATCAATGTAAGAAATAGTGAAAGTGCTCAAATTTCTTATGACGGAAAAGTAAAGGGGCATGGATCAGCTATTATTAAAGTTCCAAGATCTGAAGTCAATATGTTAACTTTTAGTGTTAAAGATGAAAATTGTGAAAAAGAAACGTTTTATTTTACAGAAAGAAAATTTAGAGGACGGGCAGTTACTAGAACCATTTTACTATATATGTTAAGGTTCAGTTCTTTTCCAATACCTATTCCTATAGAGGTAATATTAGATGCAGGAAACAATGCATTTTGGAAACCTAATATTACTGAAAAAAATGTAATGTAAGTTTTGTGTATGCATTTTATAAAAAAGCACAAAACACCTTTAAAAATGACCGTTTAAAAAAAAAAAAAAAATGCTGATTGAATAGATATTTATAACTATATATTTGAACTTGTCAGAATTTGCTGAAAAAAGACATTAAATTTGAGTAAGCCAAAATTTAATATTTACAAATGAAAAGAACTAATCTAATAATACTTGCTTTAATTTTATTGACTCAAGTAAGTTTTGCAAAAGATGACTTTAGCAGACAAGCTGAATTTAAAAAAAGAAAATTATTAGTTGTATTATATGAAGAAGATGCATCAACCATTTCAGAGTTAAGTGGAGATGCTTTAAAACAATATAAAGACGGAATAAAATTATATAATAAAAATGTTACGGCTTCATTTAAAAATAACTGGGCTGATAAACCATCTGACTTTATTAGAATGAGCGAAGTTGAAGCTTTTTCAAATGATAAAATAGAAGAATACTCAATCCTAACAGCAGGTATTAAAACAAGAGAAAAAATTGACTTCTATGTTTTTACATTAAATATTATTTACTCTAAATCAAATAAAAAAGGTAAAAAGAAATATTTCAATAGCACTAAAAGGTTTAACGTAAATCTCAAAAGTACAATTCCTTCTTTAGCCGATTTACTTTTTTTAACCACAAAAATGAAAACTTATTTTGGTTCAGAAAAAGTATTTGACCGTAATAATTTAGAAGAATTATTAAAGACCAAAACTCTTTTAATTGATGAAAACACTACAAAATTAACTAAAGCTGAAATCAAAGAGAATTATCCATTCCCTTTTAAAGTTACTACTACTAATGATATTGCTCAACTTTCAGAAAGTAAAGATAAAAATAGCTTATACTTTAGAATTGATATTGTTAAAATAGATAAAATGATTTTAGTCAATTTTATTGTAACGGATTGTGAATCAGGAAGAATGTTAGCACGATGCCATATGGGAGGTTTAACAAAAGTTTCATTTAATGCCCCATCTAATAATCATCTTAAAAACCAAGCCTTCTTCGATGCTGCAGCCGGAAGACCAAACAGTTATGCTGGAACTGGATTTGGTTTAGTTGGACCAGAACTTGCTAGGATCTACACAAAAAAAGTTTCATTAAAGAAAAACATTCTAAAAATTATTTCATCAGAAAAAAAACAACTTAAATCATTTAAAAAGTTAATGATTTATTAAGGATATAAATCTAGACTATGAAAATAACCAATATTAGAACGGCTATTTTCATAGTTTGGATTTAAAAAATAATTTACTATCATAGTTTTAAATTTATACTGTTAGCTGTAAGATATTTAAAATTAATGGAATGAATACTTCATTTACTCATACTTCTGATATCAAATGGTGTGAGTTCTGTGAGTAATTTAATAATATATAATTATGACTATTACTAAAAACATCTTTATTCTTCTATTTTTTACTACCAGTATCATTCATGCTCAGGACTCAACTTATACAAATTTATGGGGTAATGGAATAAAAAAAGAAGAAGGGATATTTTCTAATAGGAAAAAAGAAGGCGATTGGAATAAATGGAACCAAAAAGGAGAACTCCTAGAAGTAGAAAATTATATATCCGGAATATTAACTTCCAGAACCTCAAATATATATTTCCAACATGAGACAAACTTATTATATCAACAAAAAAAGTATGACGGTGACAATATCCTAATGGAGAATAGATCTTATAATTTTCAAGACAACAATAAATATTATGTCTCAATTTACAAAAATGGAAATAAAGTATCCAAAGGGAAAATTTTTAATAATGAAAAAATTGGTAAGTGGAATCATTATAACGAAGATGGGACATTATCTGGAATAAAAAATAGCAAGAAATCTACTACAAAAATTATTGTCAAAGATGTTTTTTATGAACCAACTAAATACAATTCTATAATTAAAATTTATAGGACTAAAAGATTCCCTCCTTCAAAAACATTGAAAAATGGAAAATCTATCAATAGTGTTAATTTTGATTTATATATTAACAATGAAAATTTCAGAACAATAAGCAATGGATCATATTTTGAATATGAAATTAAGAATGAAGGGGTATTTAAAATAGAAGGCTTAATCACCAATTCTGAGACCATCCATCTATTTGTAAAACTTGGGCGAACTTATTTTCTGGAATGTGATGTAACAGATGAAGATCCAAATGGTAAAGCATCGATAACGTTAGTTGACCCTTTGATAGGTCTTGAGAAAGCGAATAAAATCCCCAAATCTTTAAATTAAATCAATATGTTCACAAAAAATAAATCTAAACTAACTCTACTTTTTTTTCTAATCAGCATCTCAATCATACTTCCAAGTTGTGCTACAATTTGTGGAGGAGCAAGTTATTATGCTCATATCAATGTAAGAAATAGTGAAAGTGCTCAAATTTCTTATGACGGAAAAGTAAAGGGGCATGGATCAGCTATTATTAAAGTTCCAAGATCTGAAGCCAATATGTTAACTTTTAGTGTTAAAGATGAAAATTGTGAAAAAGAAACATATCATTTTACAGAAAGAAAATTTCGAGGATGGGCACTTACTGGAACCATTTTATTATGGACATTAAGATTCGGTACTTTTCCAATACCTGTTCCTATAGGGGTAATAGTAGATGCAGGAAACAATGCATTTTGGAAACCTAGTACAACTGAAAAAAATGTAACAAAAACAAATTTTAGACATTACAATTATTTACTCGATTATAATAAATGTAACGCCAAAGAAATTCAAGAAATACTGGTTATTGATGGACCATACTTAGAACATTAACAAACCAATCCTTTCTAAATAAATTCCCATCCTCCTATTCTATTTTTAAATGCAAACTGTTAGCAAATAATATACTACCGTTAAACAATAATTTTTATCCGTTAGTTTTTTTATGCTATTCTACTTATTTTAAAAACCTATATTCGTATAAAAACTTACATTAAATATATAATTGAACTCTTTTAAAGCCAATACATTTAAAACTATATTGCTGTTTTCATTATTTATTACAAACTTTATCTCTGTTGCTCAAGATAAGATTACAATAGTTGGAAAAACAATTACATCGAATAACACAATATTAGTAAACACAAGTGTTTTAGATATCAAAACAAAAAATGGAACAAAAACAAATAACAATGGCTATTTTACTTTAACAATTCTAAAGAAAAATACGTCAATACAATTTTCATACATAGGCTACAATAACTATATAAAAGAAATAACACAAAAGGAAATCGAAAAAGCTGAAAATGATACTATTTACATTACAATTGAATTAACACTAAAAACTACTAACTTATCAGATTTCCAGGTTAATGCCGAAAATATTCAGCTGGCCTATAAAGAAAAACACATTTCTATAATAGATTATGATTTTCATCCAAAAGGTTTAATTCTACTTCTTTCATTCAATAAAGAGTATAAACTTCGATTAGTAGATAATGAAAGCAATATTATTTCTGATATAAGTATACCTAAAAATCCACAAAAAATATTTAAAGATTGCTTAAACGAATCTCACATCTTATATAAAGATAGTTCGTTTCAAATTTATGAGACGAAAGAAGAGTTAAGGTTAATGGAAGGATTAGATATTGATATTTTCAATCGCATTATGGTATCCTGTGTAACAAGTTCACCCAACAATCTATTTTTTGAAAGTTATGGTGAGCACAATAAATCCATCATTTATTATTCCATTAACAAAGAAAAGCCTCAAAAAAAGTGGTTAGCCACCATTTCAGACAATGAAAGTTTAATTACAACCAAACGGTATTACAAAAAAGCAATGATACAATCTGCTAAAGCTGTAAACTTAATGGGCGGACATTACTGGAAAGCTAATAGAAGGGCAAGAGATGCACATGAAAGCCGTATTTTTTATCGTGACATAGTAAACAAACCTACCTACAATCCGCTATTTAAAATCAAAGATTCTATATTTATCTTCGACCATGTAAATGATTCTGTCTATGTTTATGATAAAGAGCTAAAAATAAAAAGGACTTTTTCTATAAAATATCATTACCAAAAAGATTGGAAAAAAGAACTAATTACAGATTATTCTAATCTTGAAATCTATTCACAAATAGTAAAAGGTAGCTCGACATCTCTTCTCCAAATAAATACATTTAATGGTGAAATAATTAGCGAACATAAACTAGAGCGTCACATCTTCATTAACAACATTAAAATAAGAGAAGGATTTGCATACTATTTATTTAAAGATATATATGATCGAAGTATTCAACGAGTATACAAGCAACGACTAAACTAAACAACAAACCAATCCTTTCTAAATAAATTCCCATCCTCCTATTCTATTATTAAATCCAAACTGTTAGCTTTACGTTTCTTAAAACTTAAAGACAATGAGCAGACAAATTATAGAATGTGTTCCTAATATTAGTGAAGGAAGAGATACAGCAAAAATTAAAGCAATTACTGATGTAGTTGAAACTGTAGAGGGAGTAAAACTATTAGATGTAGATCCAGGTAAAGCTACCAACAGAACAGTAATTACTTTTGTTGGAGAACCAGAAAAAGTAATTGAAGCTGCATTTTTAGTAATTAAGAAAGCAGCAGAGTTAATTGATATGAGCAAGCAAACTGGAGCTCACCCACGTTTTGGTGCTACAGATGTTTGTCCTTTAGTTCCAATTAGTGGAATTACAATGGAAGAAACTGTTGAATATGCTCATAAATTAGCTAAACGTATTGGTGAAGATTTAAGTATTCCTGTTTACTGTTACGAAAATGCTGCTCAAGAAGAAAAAAGAAAAAACTTAGCCAATTGTCGTTCGGGAGAATACGAAGGATTAAAAGAAAAATTAAACAACCCAGACTGGAGACCAGATTTTGGACCAGCTGAATATACTGATGCTGTAAGAACTACAGGAGTAACTGCAATTAGTGCAAGAGACTTTTTAATTGCTTACAACATTAACTTAAACTCTACTTCTACTCGTAGAGCAAATGCTATTGCTTTTGATATTAGAGAAGCTGGTCGATTTAAATTAGAAAACGGTAAAAAGGTTTTAGATGCAAACGGTAACCCAATTCGTGTTCCAGGAAAACTAAAAGCTGTTAAAGGTATTGGTTGGTTTATTGATGAGTATGGTGTTGCTCAAATATCATACAACTTAACCAACATTAGCATTACATCTATGCACGTTGCTTTTGATGAAACGGATAAAGCTGCAACAGCTCGTGGATTAAGAGTAACAGGTTCTGAGTTAATTGGATTGATTCCTTTACAAGCTATGTTAGATTGTGCTGACTATTATTTAGTTAAACAACAACGTTCTTTAGGTTGTTCTGAATCTGAAAAGATTAAGATTGCCGTTAAATCTTTAGGCTTGGATGAATTAAAACCATTCAACCCTCAAGAGAAGATTATTGAGTATATGCTTGATAATGATGCTGAAAAATTAGTTGATTTCAACTTATCTGATTTTGCTGATGAAACTGCAGGAGAATCTATGGCACCAGGTGGTGGATCTATTGCTGCTTATGTTGGTACTTTAGGTGTTTCTTTAGGAACAATGGTTGCTAATTTATCAGGACACAAAGCTGGATGGGATAATAGATGGGAAGAGTTTTCTAAATGGGCAGAAAAAGGACAAGCGTATAAAAACAGATTACTTTATTTAGTAGATGAGGATACCAATGCTTTTAATAAGATTATTGATGGTTTTAGAATGCCTAAATCTTCAGATGAAGAAAAGCTAGCTCGATTAGATGCTATTGAAGTAGCTACTATATATGCAACAGAAGTTCCATTTCAAGTAATGGAAACTGCTTTCAATTCTATAGAAGTTTCTAAAGCAATGCTAACAGACGGAATGGAGTCTTCTTTATCAGATGCTGCGGTTGGTGTTTTATGTGCTAAAACTGCTGTTACTGGAGCTTACTTTAATGTAAAGATTAATGCAAAGGATATAAAGGATAGAGTTTTTGCTGATGATATCATAAAAAGAGCTGAAGACATCTACCAAAAAACTATTGCTATTGAGCAAGAAACAATAGAATATTTCAATTCTAAAGTATAATAATACTTATCCTACCGCTATACTCATTTGAATATAGCGGTAGGATACGTTTATTGAATAAGTTGAACTGACATTCCCACAAATACCCTTCTCATATTGAATATTATGAAAATTTTCGTCTTATTTATATTCTTAACAATAAGTAATTTTTCCTTCTCGCAAGAAATAACTAATTTAAAAGATATACAACCAGATAAGGAATTTGAAAACATCTTAGTTAAAAAATTAGATACCGATAGTAACTCTACTGCTTTTATAATTTGGATAAAAAAGGTGGTAAAATCTCATAAACACGAAACACATTCCGAAATTATCTCTGTAATTGAAGGGAAAGGTGTTATGACAATTAACAATAAGACATTTGATATAAAATCAGGCGACTATTTTAGAATTCCTAAAAATACTTTTCACAGTTTAACTGTAAAATCCGAAGAACCGATGAAGGTACTATCTGTACAGTCTCCAGAGTTTTTAGGAAAAGATAGAGTTTTTAAAAACTAAAACAACCAGACGCTAAAAGCCTCTGATACCAAGGTTCTCAGCCATAGTTATTAACAATCAGCCCTATTTATCAACAATTTTAGTGTTTTTTCTTGCTATTACTTGCATAGGTCGTCAATTCGTCTATTTTTGTTATCAATTAATAGAAGAAATTCAATTGTTTAACTAAAAAACTTAAAAAAAATGAACAAAGCAGAATTAATCGATGCAATGGCAAGTGATGCTAACCTTTCTAAAGCTGATGCAAAAAGAGCGTTAGAATCTTTAACTTCAAACGTAACAAGTGCACTCAAAAACGGTGACAAAGTTGCTTTAATCGGATTTGGAACTTTCTCTATCTCTGCAAGATCAGCAAGAACTGGTAGAAATCCACAAACTGGTGCTACTATTGAAATCAAAGCTAAGAATGTTGCTAAATTTAAAGCAGGAGCTGCGTTATCTGATTCAGTAAACTAGTTTACAACAAACTTTTACAAAGCCTAGACATCTAATGTCTAGGCTTTTTTATTTTAACAAAACGCTATTTTAATAATCATTTAAAATAAGCTATTGATCTAAATCCGTTGAAAAACGGTATCTATTTTTTATATTCGCGCTATGGCAGAAGTAAACAAAAAGGAACTTTTAGAATATCTATATGGCTTTATGTCAGAAAACAAAAAAGAATTGTTTGACAAAATAATTCCTGAACGAACCAAACATGTAACAGTTGTTTTAGAAGATATTTTTCAACCACAAAATGCAAGTGCTGTTCTTCGAACTTGTGATGTTTTTGGAATACAAGATGTGCATATCATAGAAAACGAAAACGAATACAATATTAATCCTAGAGTTGTTCATGGAGCGTCAAAATGGATAGACCTACATAAATACAACGAAAAGGAAAACAACACCTTAGAATGTATTAATAAGCTTAAAGCTGATGGATATAAAATATTTGGAACAACCCCACATACTAATGACTGTTTAATACAAGATATTCCATTAGATGAAAAAGTAGCTTTAATGTTTGGTACAGAAATGACTGGACTTTCTAAAATTGCA
>CAJWVX010000061.1 GCA_913048175.1 uncultured Flavobacteriales bacterium
AGATAACCAACCAGCGGTTGATATTCACGTATTACAAGGTGAAAGACCAATGGCTAACGATAACAAATCTTTAGGTAGATTTCAATTAGCAGATATTCCACCATCACCAAGAGGTGTACCTCAAATTGAAGTAACTTTTGATATTGATGCGAATGGAATTATGAATATTTCAGCTAAAGATAAAGCTACAGGAAAAGAGCAAAACATTAGAATTGAAGCTTCTTCTGGTTTAAGCGAAGATGAAATTGCTAAAATGAAGCAAGATGCTGAAGAAAATGCTGAAGCAGATAAATTAGCTAAAGATAATGCTGATACAATTAATGAAGCGGATAGCTTAATTTTTCAAACGGAAAAACAATTAGCTGAATATGGTGATAAATTACCAGCGGATAAAAAAGCTCCTATTGAAGAAGCTTTAGTTGAATTGAAAGCATCTTACGAAGCGAAAGATTTAGTAGGAATGAAAGCTAACACTGAAAAATTAAATACTGTTTTCCAAGCAGCTTCTCAAGAAATGTATGCTCAACAAGAGCAAGCAGGAGCTCAACCAGAAGCAAATGCTGAAGGTGGAGAAGATGAAGTAACAGATGTTGATTTTGAAGAAGTTACTGAAGAAGAAGCGAAGTAATTATCGCAACATAATTTATAAGAAGCCTCTCCAATGTGGAGGGGCTTTTTTTTGTCCAATTTTTTATAGGAAAAGGTTTTGTCCTTTATAGAACAATAATAGTTAGCTTTAGAATAAAATTAAAACGGTTATGAGATTACTATTATTACTAAGCCTTTCTTTACTGACTATATTTTCTTTCGGACAACAAACCATTAACGGAACGTTAATGCATGGAGGAATACAAAGGTCTTATATTTTATATGTGCCAGCTTTCTACTCAGCAGTAAATCCAGCTCCATTAGTTTTTAATTTTCATGGATATACAAGTAATGCGTCTCAGCAAATAGCTTATGGAGAATTTAGACCAATTGCAGATACAGCAGGATTTTTATTGGTTGTTCCTCAGGGAACAGTTGATGGACAAGGAAATACTTACTGGAATTCGAATTGGGGAGGAACTGTTGATGATGTTGGTTTTACTGAAGCGTTATTAGATGATCTCTCTATTACTTATACTATTAATCAGGATAGAGTTTATAGTACTGGTATGTCTAATGGAGGTTTTATGAGTTATCATTTAGCGTGTAATTTAAGCAATAGAATAGCTGCTATTGCTTCGGTAACTGGGGCAATGACTTTAGGTACGCCTAACACTTGTAGTCCTCAACACCCAACACCTATTTTAGAAATACATGGAGATGCTGATGGAACTGTATCATATACGGGAAGTAATTTTAGCGAGTCGGTACAAAATGGATTAGATTATTGGGTTAATTACAATAACAATACATCTGCACCTTCATTTACAGCAATACCAAATATAAGTACATCAGATAATTCGACTGTTGAACATTACGTTTATAGTAATGGAGATAATTGCTTAGAGGTAGAGCATTATAAAGTGATCAATGGAGGGCATACTTGGCCAGGCTCAGCTTTTAATACTGGAAATGGCGCTACAAACCATGATATTAACGCTTCTGAATTGATATGGGATTTTTTCTCAAAGTATGATATTAACGGAAAAATAGGATGTGTAATTACTAATGTTGAAACTGTTAAAGAGAATAGTTTTGAAGTAAAAATATATCCTAATCCAGCTAACAGCGTTATTAATGTATTGTGGGAGATTGAAAAAGTGTCTGCTATTCGTTTGGTGAATATTTTAGGAGTAGAAATGCAAACGTTTAAAGTAGTTGGGGTTAACCAGAAAGTGATTTCAACTGAAAATCTAAGTAAAGGAATTTATTTTGTTGAAATGTTAGATGAGGATGAGGTTTTATATAATTCTAAAGTGGTGGTTGATTAAGGTTTCTTCTCTTTGATTTAACTATACTGTTTGACTCGTGGCATTCTATTAAGCCAAAAACTATCATAAGTTATTCTTTAAAATAAAATAGGGCTGACATCTGTCATCCCTATTTTATAATATGCTAATTAAATTACTTATTCTTAAACGCATTTATGGCATTCTTTGTAAAATCAGATAAAACTAATTTACCACTCATTGCAGCTCTTTCAGTTAATAGCGTATCCCAATTATCTGTACCAGTCCAAAAAACCGTTTTAAGCATACTCATTGCTTCAGGGTTAGAGCTAGCTAATTTATTCGCTAATACTTCAATAGCTTCATCCATTTGAGCTACATCATCAAAAGTTTCTGCATATAATCCTTTTTCTCTAGCCCATTCTGCAGTATACCATTCGGTAGCGTTAATAGCCATCATACTCATTGCAGAAGTTCCAACTTTACGCTCAACAGCTGGTCCAACAACAAAAGGTCCGATACCAACAGCTAATTCACTTAATTTAACTGATGCATGTTTAGTTGCGTAACAGAAATCTACAGCACTTGCCATTCCAACTCCACCACCAACAGCTTTACCTTGTACTCGTCCAATAATTAATTTAGGACATTTACGAGCCGCATTAATTACGTTAGCAAAACCAGAAAAGAACACTCTTCCAGTCTCTAAATCATTAATAGAAATTAACTCATCAAAACTTGCTCCTGCACAAAATGCTCTTTCTCCAGCAGATTTTAAGATGATTACTTTAATGGCATCTTTCTTTCCTGCTTCTGTAATCGTATCAGCTAACTTGTTTAATACTTTACCTGGTAATGAATTACTTAGTGGGTGAAAGAATTCTATTGTTGCAATTCCTTTATCGTTAATTGTTATTTCTACTGTTCCTTGTTCTACTGCTATCATTTGGTGTTTGGTGTTTGGTGTTTTGTTTATGGTGTTTAGAAAATACAAAACACTAAAAACTATACACTAATTACTACTGTTCTTGTTCCTCTGAAAATGTTAAGATATAGCCATTTACATCAACTACAGAAAATTCTATAGTGTTGTAAAATGTGCTTTCTAAATCTGAAATTATCTCTGCTTCATTATTAAACAATTCTTCGTGTATTTCAGAAATTCTATCTACTTTAATGTAAAAAGTTAATCCACCTCCAGGTTTTTCGCTAGCCATTCTTGGTAAACCAGATGACAAACGTTTTTTAGTTTGAAACATGATTACAACGTCATTACGTTTAACCATTGCCCAGTCTAATTCCCCTTTTTCAGGAACTGTCATTAATAATGTAAATCCTAAAACATCTGTATAGTATTCGATTGTTTCTTCAACATCGTTTACCATTAAGTTTGGAGTAAGTGAGTTTAATGCCATAGTATTTGGTATTATGTGTTTAGTTTATGGTTTTTAGATTAAAGTTTAGTCTTATGATAATTGATAAAACCATTCAATAGTTTTTTACAAGTTGTTAGTTGTAAATATATTTCTTTTAATTGTTCTTCTGAAATATAATTTAAATCGGATGCAACTATAAGTTGAGCTTCAGATTCAAAAAGAGATCCTCTTGAAATATAAAATAATTGTAAACTATCTTTTGTAGTATTTCTTCCAGTTCCTTCAGCTATATTTGATATTATAGAAATAGATGAACGTCTTAACTGGTTAGTTAATCCATACATTTCTTCTTTGGGAAAGTCTTTAGTGATTCTGTAAATTTCAGAAACGAGTTTTCTACACTCTTTCCAAACATCTAATTCATCGTAATTTAAAAATCCCATTTATTTTAGTCTGTTGTATTTGGTTTTTAGTGTTTGGTTAAGTCTTATTCTCAATTACTATACACAAAACACTAAAAACCAAAAACTAATTTTGCTCCTTAAACTTTATCATTGTTAAAATAGTTGCCAATGCTACTGTTTCACCAGTTTCATCATAAACATCTACTAAGAATTTTACAATTCCTTTTTTAATGTCTGCTCCTTTAGGAATTTCTTCCCCCTCTTCAAAAGTTTTCTTTTCTTGAGAGATTTTTTCTTTAGCTGTAAAACGAACACCTAAAGTCATTCCAGGATAAACGGGTTTAGTAAATCTGCAATCTTCTAAACCATAATTTAATAAAACAGGTCCTTTTTTACCATCTACAAATAAACCAGCAGCTTTAGATAATACCCAATAACCGTGAGCAACATTTTGTTCAAAAATAGTTCCGTCTAAAGAAGTAGCATCAACGTGAGCGTAAAAATTATCTCCACTAACATTAGCAAAGTTTACTATGTCAGCATCAGTAACGGTATGCTTTCTTGTAATAACGGTATCTCCAATTTCAATCTCTTCAAAGTACTTTTGGAAAACGTGTTTATCGTGCTCAATTTGTTGAGCTCCGTATTGGTATGTTTTTGTAATGTTTGTAATTGTAGTAGGACTTCCTTGAATAGATGTTCTGTGTAAGTAATGTAAAATACCACGTTTACCCCCCATTTCTTCACCACCACCAGCTCTTCCTGGTCCACCGTGCGTTAATAAAGGCATTGGAGAACCGTGACCTGTACTTTCTTTAGCACAATCCTTATTTAATACTAATATTCTACCATTAAAAGAAGCTGCACCTAATACAAACTCTGTAGCAATTTTATCATCAGCAGTTACAATAGATGTAACTAAAGATCCTTTACCCATTTTAACTAACTCAATAGCTTCATCCATATTTTTATATGGCATGATGGTAGAAACTGGTCCAAAAGCTTCAATATCGTGAACCTCTGTTTTGTTAAACGGATCATCGTTTCTAAATAGGATAGGAGAGAAGAAAGCACCTTTCTCTTTATCTCCACCAACAATATCAAAATTGTCCATGTCCCCATAAACAATGTCTTGTGATTTAGATAAATGTTCTACACTTTCTCTAACTCTTTCTGTTTGTAATTTGGTTGCTAAAGCTCCCATACGAACACCTTCTTGAGATGGATCTCCAATTATTGTTTTAGCCAATCGTTGACCAAGAGCAATTTGAACATCCTCAACCAAGTTTTCTGGAACCATTATTCTACGAACAGCAGTACATTTCTGACCTGTTTTCCCAGTGATTTCTCGAACAACTTCTTTTACAAACAAATCAAATTCTATTGTTCCAGGAACTGCATCGGCTCCTAAAATAGATGCATTTAAAGAATCAGCCTCTAAATTAAATGGAACAGATTCTTGTACAAACTGAGGTAATGATTTTAACATTCTTCCTGTTTGAGCAGAACCAGTAAAGGTTACCACATCTTGACTAGTTACATGGTCTAAAATTCCATGACCTAAACCACAAACCAATTGTAAAGAACCTTCTGGTAAGATTTTGCTATCAACAATTTCTTTAACCATCAACTCAGTCAAATAACAAGTATGTTCTGATGGCTTAACTATTGCTGGAACCCCAGCCATTAAGTTACAGGCTATCTTTTCTAGCATTCCCCAAATAGGAAAGTTAAATGCGTTTATATGTATGGCAACACCTTCTTTAGGAACCATAATATGGTGACCAATAAATGTTCCTTCTTTTGATAGTGGAACTGTATCTCCATCAACATAATAAGGTAAATCTGGAAATTGTCTTCTTAATGATGCATTTGCAAATAAATTTCCAATTCCACCTTCAATATCAACCCAACTGTCACCCTTAGTTGCTCCAGTTGCAGCACTTAATGTATAAAACTTCTTTTTAATGCTCATTAGGTGTAATGCCAATTTCTTTAACATTAAACCTCTTTCTTGGAAAGTCATTTTTCTTAATGCAAACCCACCTTTTTGTTTGGCGTATTCCATCATTAATGCATAATCCAACCCTTCACTGGATGTTGAACCTAAGCTATCTCCATTAATAGCATTAAATAACGCAACTCCATCTCCAGACCCTTCAATCCATTCTCCTTGAACATAATTTTTAACCTTCATAAAATTGTCTCTTTTAGGGCAACTAAATTAGGTTTTTGGATGAAAGAATACAATAGTTATTGCGATTATCGAAGAGAAAAATATAGCTGTTTATTTTAGCGAATGTGCTCCCTCTTGGAGAAGAGGAGCGGGGAGATTGATTCCGTTTAAATTACTCTTAGTCTCCCTTATCCAAGGGAGAACTAATCCTCTAACAAGATTTTAAGCTCTTCAGTTGATATGTTGTAGCTGATTTTTCCTTCTTTGGCTAAGGATATTTTACCTGTTTCTTCAGAGATTATAATTGCAATAGAACGCGATGTTTCTGTAATACCAGCAGCAGCTCTATGTCTTAAGCCAAAGTGACTAGGAAATTCTTGATTTTCTGAAACAGGTAATATGCATCGTGCAGCAATAATTCTGTTGTTTTCAATAATAACACCACCATCATGTAATGGACTATTTTTAAAAAATATTGATTCTAAAATAGCAGAAGATAATGGTGAGTCAATCTTATCTCCAGTCGTTGAGTAGTATCTTAATTCAGATTTTAAATCGAGAATAATTAAAGCTCCAGTTTTTGTGCTTGACAGGTTTTTTGAGGCTGTTATCAATTGATCTATCTCAAGTTTAACTTTGTTATTTTCACTAGTGCTAATCATTTTTAAGAATCGACTCGCTCTCTTTCCTGAGAAGATACTATTGTTTCCTATTAGTAATAAGAATCGTCTTATCTCTTGCTGAAAAACAATTATAAGCGCCAAAACACCAACACCAATAAATTGACCTAAAATTTCACTTAACAGCTCCATTTGTAAGGCCTCAACAATTTTCCAGAATAAGTATATCGCTAAAATTGCTAAGAAAATCCGAATAGCAACTGTTCCTTTAACTAGCTTGTATAACTGAAACATAATGATGGCAACCAATAATATATCGACTACATCTAACCATCTAAATGTTATAAAAAGGAGATTACTAAGCATTTTTCAAAAGTAATATTTTAATTTTCGGGATAAGGTGTATTTACAACATCTAATAAAACAGCATAGAATGGTTTGTTTTGTATTTTTGATTTTAACCAAGAGTAAAATGTCATTGCTTGTAAATCTTCTTGTTCAGAAGGCATAGTAACCATTGTTGAAATTACAGAATCTGCAAAGTCTTTATCCTTTACAATGTTGGGGTTGTTAATTATTTTTTTAATTGTTTGCATAAACTGATTAGCTCTACTATAAATAGGGTGTTTAAACAAGTCTGAAAAGTTACGTTCGAATGAGCGTATTTTATTAAGAGCAATTTCATGATTTTCTAATTCATATTGCATCAATATCTCTATCATATTCTTCTTTAAAACCCATTCAATTCCCATTTTGGTAATTAACCAATTGTCGGTATGATTTAGTGTTTGTAATATGAAATTTGATTTCTTAAATTCCTCAGAATATCCTAAGTAAATAGATAAATTCATTTTAATGTTAAGTTGTTCTTCTAAAGAAAACTTAGCAAGTAAAGCTGGTTTAATATTTTCTAACAAGCTAATAGACTCTTTGTTTTTATTAGAAAAAGAATTGTTAGCCGCAAGTAGCATTATATACTTTGGATAAAATTGTTTGAAATAAGACTTATTGTATTCATCCATTTCTTTTAGCATTTTATCTAAATACGATATAGAATCGTTAAATTTTCTATTCCTATACAAGCTGTGAGATATCATGTACAAGATGTTTATTTTGTAATAATGGTTTTTTTTCGAGAAACCGTGTTTAGATAACTCCTTGTATAATCCGATAACATAAGGTTCAAAACTGTAAAAATCTTTTTTAGAGAATTTCACTTTTCTAGTAAGATCAAGTACTTTGTAAAGAATTTCTGGTCTTTTAAAAACGGTATCTGTTATGTTATATTTAGCAAGAAGATCTTGTACAAGTTCATTTACATTTATATCTTTTCCTTTATGAATAACTTCGTTTAGTTCTTTTTTGATGAAGTTATAAGCAATATTTACTCTTTCATTTTCATCAACAATTTGTTTGTTTGCTTTCCATTTTTCATAAATATTATTGATGTCAGGAGCAAATTCATTGTCAAAAGAATCTATTTGTAAATGATAAATGTTGTTTAATAATTCATGCTGTTCATTATCAATAGCGGATTGCTCAGCCTTATCTAAAAAACGCCAAGCTAATTGATGGCTTTGATTTTTAAATAGATAAGATGCCATTGTAATTAGTCCAGAAATAGAAGAAGAGGCTGTTGTATCTCCATCTATTTGTTTGAGAACTATAAAATCTGTGAGGTGTTTTAAAAGGCGTTTTCTTAACGTGTGGTAAGCAACTTTATTTGGTGTTTTATAAAGTATTGTTTGAATCGATTTTGCATCAGTTTCTTTACAAATTAATTCAAATAAATCTAAATCTTTTCGTTGCTTTTTACTTTTCTGTCTATTGATAAAAATTCTGAATTCTCTTTTATCATCTTCAGATAAAGTATTAATTATTTCTTGAATCTTATCCATTTGTTAAAGTCAGTAAAGTATTTTATAAAACTACTTTTAAATAAGTGATTTAACAAATTTTAAGACAAGATACAAAGTCAGTAAAATAGAATAGGAGGTTTGTGATAAATGTGGAGTCATAATATGTTTGTATGGAATTTAAAATAGACTCTATGGAAGCATTTATCGTATTATTAATACTCGCAATTTTAGCATTACCAATCATATTGTTGATTTGGGTAAAGTCATCAATAAACGGATCAATAGGAGAAGTGCTTAATAAATTGAATGCATTAATTATTAAGGTTAATAAATTAGAGTTTCAGGAGAATAAAAAAGTAGTTGTAGTTGATGAGGATCCAATTGTAATCAATGAAAGTTTATTAACACTAATGGATCAAGTACCTAAAAAAGAAGCTGTAGTAGAGCCCGGAAAGGAATTTGAAAAAGAGATAAAAGTTGAAACAGTTCCAAAGGAAATTAAGCCATTCGTTCTCAAAAATAAAATTAAACTAACAGTTGAAAACCCAAAACAAGCTGCTTTTGTAAAAGCTCCCCAAAAGAAAAGAGATTTAGAGAAATTTATAGGGGAGAATCTGATAAATAAAATTGGGATTGGAATTCTGGTGTTAGGTATAGCGTATTTTGTTCGTTATGCAATAGATAAAGATTGGATTAGTGAAGTTGGTAGAGTAGCAATAGGAATTTTATCAGGTGGAATATTAACTTTTATCGCGCACAAAATGAGAAAGACATATACCTCATTTAGTTCAGTTTTAGTTGGCGGAGCAATGGCTGTTTTCTATTATTCAATATCTATCGGTTTTCATGATTATCAATTGTTTAGTCAGCCTGTGGCATTTAGTTTAATGGTTCTGATAACAGGTTTTTCTGTTTTATTAGCTATCAGTTATGATAAAAAAGAGTTGGCAATACTGGGTTTGATTGGAGCTTTTTCTACACCATTAATGGTTAGTAATGGTGGAGGTAATTACCAAGTACTATTTAGTTATTTGGCAATTGTAAATGCAGGAATGTTGGTGCTGGCATATTTCAAAAAATGGAATGTTGTAAACATCCTTTCGCTTGCTTTTACTGTATTAATGTTTGGAGGTTGGTTTCTCTCGAAAGTAGTTGGAGTAGTAAATCCTCCTTATAAAGGAGCAATGTTTTTTGCAGGATTATTTTATGTGTTGTTTTTTATCTTGCACATTATTAATAATGTTAAAGAGAAAAGAAAGTTTAAGGGATATGAATTTGGCTTACTGTTATCTACAACGGCCTTATTTTATGCTGTAGGCATGTCAATACTTTACTTGTCAGGATACAAACAGTATCAAGGATTATTTACTGTAGGGTTAGGGGTGTTTAACCTGTTGTTTGCCTTTCCGTTGTTTAAAAGAAATAGTGTAGATAAATCATTGATATTTTTATTAATTGGAATGGTATTAACTTTTGTAAGCTTAGCAGCACCCGTTCAATTATCAGGTAATTATATTACGTTGTTTTGGTCATCAGAAATGGTATTACTGTTATGGCTAGGGCAAAAGTCAAACAGCAAGTTTATGAAGTTTAGTTCACTTATAATTATGTTTTTAATGTTGGTGAGTTTAGTTATGGATTGGCAACAAATCTATTTTGATGATGGAGTAAAGTCATTAGCTATAATTATGAATAAAGGGTGTATAACAACTTTGTTTAGTATTGGAGGAATGTTCGTCTACTCTAAGTTATTGAAAAATGAAAAAGAGACGAATCTGTTTGCAGGTGTTGGAGTTCAGTTAATGAATAATATGACTCAAATTATTATTGCTTCATTAATATATCTTGTTGGAGTTATAGAAATAGGTTTTCAGGTTGGAGAAAGGTTAGATTACTCTGCCTTAACAACATTAAGTGTAACGAGTTACACCTACTTATTTGTTTTAGGGTTGTGGATGTATGCAAAGAAAATTGAGCATGAGTTTTTAGATAAAGGAATTGCTCTAATTGCAACTATGTTATTATTTTCTTATCCTCTTATAAGTGGATTCGAAAGCGTGATCAGAGATCGTTTCTTAGATGGTGATGCTCACTTTGGAAACTTAACAGTACAGTATCTCAATTTAATTTTAATCGGATTAATCGGATTTCAGTTATTTAAAAGTGTTAAGAAGTGGTTTGGTTTACGTTCTGAAATAGGAACACTAATAGTTTGGGGGTTATCATTGTTTGGATTGGTGGTAGCAAGCATACAGTTAAATCATATTACATTAATGATGTTTAGTGATCAAATTCAAGAAAATGCGCACTTCATCAATAAGCAAACTATAAAAATTGGATATCCAATAATATGGGGAATCAGTTCTTTCTTTTTAATGTTAGCTGGGATGAAATATAAATTTAGAACATTACGAATTGTTTCTTTAACAATATTTAGTGTGATTTTATTTAAACTCTTTTTGTTCGATATAAAAGGAGCATCTGAAGGGGGGAAGATAGTTGCCTTTATTCTATTAGGAGTATTACTGTTGGTGATATCATTTATGTACCAAAAATTAAAGGATTTATTACTAGATAAATAAAGATGAGTTAAGTGAGGGCTCTCCCTTAGAAAAGGGAGATACAGAGGGATTGATCAATTCAATCTCCCTATCCCTCTTCGCCAAGAGGAAACCAAAACAAAAAACTATGAAAAAACTTATTTTAATAGCAACTGTTTTACTGTTAAGTAGTCGCATATTTTGCCAAGACTATCAGTGGAAAACAGATTTGACAGCATCAAATTCTACAGGGTTTTATAAAGTAGAGTTAGAACCAACTATTGTTGCTAAGCTTAATCCATTTTTTTCTGATATTAGAATTAAAGATAAAAGTGGGATAGAGATTCCTTATTATCTTGAAAAAGAATCTATTTCGATAACCAAAAGGATTTTTAAGGAATATGAAATTATTGAAAAAATAAAATGGAAAAATGGAGCAACCGTTTTAGTGGTTAAAAATGAAAGTAAAGACACAATTAATAATATTCAATTGCAAATTAAAAACTTTGATGTTAGAAAACGTTTAGAATTAGCTGGTAGTGATGATTATAAGAATTGGTATACCATAAAAGAGAATTATCAGTTTCGTTCAGCTAATGGGCAACAGACAACATCAGAGATAAAGAGTTTAAATTTCTCTTATACTGATTATCAGTATTACAGAATAATAATTTATGATTGCTATAGTTTACCTATAAATGTGCTTAAAATTGGATACTTTGATACTTATGAAGAGCAAGGAAAGTTTAAAGAGTTAGAGAATAAAACGGTATCTCGTTTTGATAGTTTAGAATCAAAACAGACTTATGTTAAAATCAGTTTTAAGGAAACGCCCTATTTTGATAAGCTGATAATTAAGGCTGATAAGCCTACTTTCTTTTATCGGAAAGCAAAAATTTGTTCTCAAAGAATAGATAAGAAAGGAAGAACGCATTATGATGTATTGGATTATACTACTTTAAATTCTAATAGTGATTTTACAAGTTATTACTCAGACTTCAAAAACAAAGAACTTTATTTAGTAATAGAGAACGAAGACAATCCTCCTCTAGAAAATATTACAGTTAAAGCTTATCAGTTAAATAGATATTTAATAACTCATTTAGACGCAGAAAAGGAATATAAATTAGTTTTTGAAAATGAAAAAATTAAGACAAAACCTAATTATGATATTAATCATTTTAAAGGTAGAGTAGAAAGTAATATTCCAATTTTAGGAACTAAAACATTAACAAAAATTAAATACAAACTTACAAAGAACATAAAACCTTCAGCTATTTGGATGTGGTTAGCAATAGGAATTGTAGCTTTACTTTTAGCATATATGTCTTATAGGATGATTACTGAAATGGAAAAGAATAAATGACTCTCAAAAACACATATTATAAAGGTCTGGTATTAATAGCGTTGTTTATTCTGTCAACAGTCGTGTTATACTTTTTAGATCCCATTGCACAAGATTTGGCTTATCATCGTTTTTCTGATTGTAGATCATTTTTTGGAATCAATTATTTTATGGATGTGCTCAGTAATTTTCCTTTTATTATCATTGGTTTTATGGGTGTTCGGTTGGCTGGTAAAGCTTATCGTAAAAAGACAATGATATTTTTCTTAATGACCTTTGTACTCTTTACAGGAGTATTTTTAACTGGGTTGGGTTCAGCTTTCTATCATTATGATCCAACTAACTTTACGCTAATATTTGATAGGTTGCCAATGACTTTAGTTTTTACGCCATTTTTTGCAACCATTATTTACGATTATGTAGATAGGAGGATGGGAACTTTTGTTTTTTATATTTTTATGCTATTAGGTGTTTACAGTATTTTCTATTGGTATTATACAGAGATTATCGGAGTAGGTGATTTACGATTGTACGCCTTTGTTCAATTTTTTCCAATTGTTGTAGTTCCGTTAATATTACTGTTTTATAATAATGGTAAACAGTACACAAAACAAATAGTATTGGTTTTTGGAGCTTATACAATTGCAAAGATTTGTGAGCATTTTGATGTGCAAATATTTGAGTTTTTAGGTTTTATAAGTGGACATACAATCAAGCATTTATTTAGTGCTTTAGCTGTTTATTTTATATTTTTAATATATCAGAAAAGGATAATAGGATGAAGAGAGTACCATTGATACTGATTTCATTTAGATTTTTACTTGCTTTTTTTTACCTATTATTGGATTAATAAATTTTGAGTTTTCTAGGCTTGTTATTTTGGTTTTGGGCTTGCTAGGTGTTTTGTCAGACTTGTTTGATGGAATAATAGCTCGGAGATTAAATATTGATACTGAAAGGTTGCGGAAAATGGATAGTAACGCAGATATAGTATTTTCTATTGGTGTTGTATTTGCCATTTTTATAGTAGAGCGTACATTTCTCTCTTATTTATCGGAAGTCTTGTTTCTATTAAGCTTAGAGTTGTTAACCTATTTTGGGTATTGGATAAAGTTCAAAAAACAACTGTCAAACCATTCGTATTTAACAAAATTATTTGGATTAATAATCTTAATTAACTTTTGTATGATAATAGTATGGAGTAATTTTAGTTTTTTTAATTTTTTAATCGTTTTTGGAATTCTTTCTTATCTAGATGGATTTGCAATATTGTTTAAGTTAAAAGATTGGAGTGTTGATAATAAAAGTGTTTTCACATTAAAAAATAAAGACAGACTATGCATGTAAGTTTTTGGGAAAGAGAATCATTTTATAATGATATTGATTATGCTATTATTGGTAGCGGAATTGTTGGCTTGTCTGCAGCAGTAGAATTAAAGAATAAGTATCCTAATGCCAAGGTGTTAATATTTGAAAAAGGTTTTTTACCAAGCGGTGCAAGTACTAAAAATGCTGGTTTTGCTTGCTTTGGGTCGCCAACAGAAATTTTAGATGATTTATCTATCATGTCGGAAGTGGAAGTTTTTGCCATGGTAGAAAAACGGTGGAAAGGACTCTTGAATTTAAAAGAATTAATTGGAGAGGATAACTTAGGATTAGAGACTTTAGGAAGTTGTGAGCTATTTACCAATGAAGATGAAACTATCTATCAAAATACAATAGAGAAGCTAGCATATCTTAATGATTTTTTAAGGCCAATTTTTAATGAAGATGTATTTGAACTTAAAGATGAATTAATAGCTGAATTTGGATTCGGAAATATTAATCATATTATTTATAACCGTTTTGAAGGTCAGATTAATACTGGTAAAGCCTTAAAATATTTGTTAGACTTAGCTAAAATAAAAGGTGTTGAGTTTTTTAATGGCGTTGAAGTAAAAAACCTTAATCAGAAAAAAGA
Source organism: uncultured Flavobacteriales bacterium (assembly GCA_913048175.1). Classification (GTDB taxonomy): domain Bacteria; phylum Bacteroidota; class Bacteroidia; order Flavobacteriales_E; family Vicingaceae. The sequence continues at coordinate 14,158 of CAJWVX010000061.1, forward strand.
GATCGTACAAATAGAGCTTCAAGAGTTTAATATAGAAGCCAAAAATGTTTTGGTAGCGACCAATGGTTTTGCAAAACAAATTTTACCTGAATTAAATGTAGAGCCTGCTAGAGCTCAAGTTTTAATTACCGAACCTATAGAAGGATTAAAACTCAAAGGAACTTTTCATTACGAACAAGGGTATTACTATTTCAGAAATGTTGGTAATAGAGTTTTGTTTGGAGGTGGAAGAAACTTAGATAAAGAGGCTGAAAATTCTCTAGAAATCAAATTAACATCAACCATTCAAAATAAATTGGATCAACTTTTAGAGGAGGTAATTCTTCCGTATAAGAGTGATGTGAAGGTTAAAATGCGTTGGGCAGGTATTATGGGGGTTGGCGACACGAAAACAACTATAGTAAAACAATTGGATGCCAATATTTATTGTGCTGTAAGAATGGGTGGAATGGGTATTGCAATTGGATCTTTAATTGGTAAAGAAGCAGCTGGCCTTATATGACTTTATTTTTTTTAGTCGACATTATTTAATATTTAATGGGGTTAATTATTATTTATGTCGACTTTTTGTTTGTAACTTTGATTAGCTTTTTTTCGTAATATAAAGTGAATTCTAAACTTTATTGTTATGAAAAACATATTAGTTCCCACCGATTTTAGCGATTGTGCATTAAATGCATTAAAATTCGCTGCAGAATTAGCAAAAAAGGATAATGCTACAGTTCATTTAGCTCACATTTATCAACGAGTAATTTCTAATGATACAGCTTTTAATATTGAGTTGGAGGCGGATATTATTACCAAAGAAAAAGAGAATTTTGAGACTTATGTCCATAGTTTATCTGAAGAGGATTATTTAAAGGGAGTTAAAATTGAGAGTAGTATTGTGTCAGTTTACAAATTATGGGATATCTTAGTTATGGATAGGTATGAAGATATTGATATGATTGTAATGGGCTCAAATGGAGTTGATGGAGTTCAAGAGTTATTTGTTGGAACAAATGCTCAAAAATTTGTACAATTGGCTGAATGTCCTGTAATAGTTATTAAAGATCAAACTAAAATAGCTGACATTAAATCTATAGTGTTTACTTCAGACTTTAAAAAAGAAGTAATTCCAAGATTTAAAGTGATTCAAAAATTTGCCAATTCAATTGGAGCAAAACTTCACTTTCTTAAAATCAGGGTTCCTAAAGATTATATTAGAGAAGAAGAAGAAATGGCTGAAATTGCACATTTTGTAAGAGAAACAGGTGTGGATAGTAATGAGGTAAGTGTATATCAATCGGTAAGTGTTGAAAGAGGGATTATTAAATTTTGTGAAGATATGGATGCAGGAATGGTTGCAATTGAGACTCATGGAAGAACTGGTTTAGGTCATTTAATTCATGATAATATTGCTGAAAGTTTAGCAAATCACTCGGTAATTCCATTGTTTAGTGTTAAAATTCAACAAGATCAAGATACTTTAACATCTGCAGTGGCTCATTTCTTAAGTGATAAAAATCTTATTGCAAAAATAGTATAGATACAGAGGGTTATATTACATGAAAGAATATTACTTTAAGCAAGTTGACCATTAAAGTTAATGATTTTATACTAGAAAAAAGAATTAATACTATAAGTGGTTTGATGGTTTTTAGGGTAGTATAATAATTAGATTAAAAAGGGAGGTAGAGCAAATTATTTTTTCAAATCAATTAGTATAAAAAACCTTAGAAAAAAAGGCTCATTTTTAATTGGTTGGATAGCTTCTTAATTATTTTCAAACTAGAATATTTTTTAATTTGAACATTTTTATTGGCAATTAAGTTGTAGTTTACTTATTCTATATTTTTTGTCTAGGTATATTTTTCACCTTATTATTACTTATTTATTAGAAAAAACAGATAGTGTAAGTATAAAGTCTTATTAAAATGAGCGTAAAGCGCTATAGTTATTTTAACTTATTAGGTTGACTTTTGAATTAAATAACATGAATGGGTAAGGTATTAAAATGGAAGATTTAGAACTTAAGCTAATAAAATTAGAAAAAAAAAATAAGCTCTTACAAGAAATAACATCAACTGGAGATTGGGAATGGGATTTTACTACAAATGAGACTTTTTGGTCAGACCAAATGTATGAAATATTTGAAGTGGAAAAAGGGGAGTTTCATCCTAGATTAAGTAGTTGTTTAAAAATACTTCATCCTGATGATTCAGGTCTAATGCAAGACGCATTTAATTGTTTAGATTCACCTAAAAAAAATCACTTTTATGATTTTAGAATTTTCACACCAACAGGAGCGATTAAATATTTAAGAAATATAGTAGTAGATAGTTCTAGTGATAATCTAATTTGTTTTTTAACTAAAGACATTACCGAATTGGTAGTTGCTGAAAAAGAATTGAAAAAAAATGAAATCAATATTTTTAATTATTCAAAGGTGATTGCTTCTTTTTCGGAGACAGAGGAAAGCAAAAAAATGGAGGAAATAATATCTTTAGAAAATCCAAACCCAGTGTTTAGAATTAATTATGATTTAGACATTTTATATTCAAATAATGCCTCCAAACTTATATTAAGTGATTCGCTAGAACTTGGGGTGATTACAAACGAAAAATTAATACTTGAAATTAATAAAGTCATTTTAAGAGGGAATTTACACAGCAGAATTAGAGTTAGATTTCTAGATTCTATCTATTTTTTTTATATATCTAATTTTAAGGAGCTTAAGTGTTTGAATATATATGGAGTAGATAATACTAGATTAATTAATACTCAGGAGCGATATTTAAAATTAAGTTTAGATTTAGAATCAGTAATAGAAAAGAGGACTGAAGAATTAAATCTTACCGTTGAAATATTGAACAAAGAAGCTGAAAGACGTATTTTTTATGAGGAGAAAATAAAAAATTCATTAGTAGAAAAAGAAACTTTACTGAATGAGATTACACATAGAGTTAAAAATAATCTTCAAGTTATATCTAGTTTATTAAGTCTTCAAAAAGAAACAATTAACAATGATGAAACTTTCCAAATGCTTTTAGATACAGAAAGTAGAATAAAATCAATGTCTCTCATACATGAAACATTATATAAATCTAGTAACTTTAGTCAAATAAATATTAAAGATTATATTACATCATTAATATCTTATATCAGAACAGCTTTTGAGACAACAAAAATAGAAATAATAGAAGAGGTAGAAAATTTAAATTTAACAATAGAGACTGCTACTAATATTGGTATGGTTATAATGGAATTGATGACTAATTCAGTAAAGCATGCATTTAAAGATGATACAAAAGGGAAAATAAAACTTGTTTTAAATCAAGATACAGAAGAAAACTATTTGTTATTACTATCAGATAATGGGAGAGGTTATACTAGTAGTATTGATTTAATGAGTAAGAAGTCATTGGGGATGCAACTAATTGTAGGTATTACTAAACAATTAAAAGGAAGTATTGAAAAGAGAGATGTTAAGGGTACGGCTTATAAAATAGCTTTTAAAGATACTAAGAAACATAAGTATGAATAAAATAAAAATACACATTACTGAAGATGAATTTATAGTTTCTAAAAATTTAGAGAGAAAATTAGTTGCATTAGGGTATGATGTTATAGGTTGTTCAGCATCTGGTGAAGATACTTTAGTTGATATTGAAAAAAATATCCCAGATTTAATTTTAATGGATATAATGTTGGCCGGGAAATTAGATGGGATCCAAACAGCAAATATAATAGCTGAAAAATATAATATTCCTTTAATTTTTTTAACAGCTTATTCGTCTGATGAAATATATAAGAGAGCTCAAAATTCTCATCCATATGCCTATCTATTAAAACCATTTGAGGACAGGGAATTAGAAATAAATATTTCAATAACCTTAAATAAACATAAGCTTGAAAAAAGCCTTAAAATTAAACGAGAAAAATTAGAAGCTTTACGGGTAAGTCAAAATGAAATAATATCTAAAAAATCTGATGCATTAGAAATAAAAAATGAAGAATTATATAACCAAAGACTTGCCCGAGAAAAATTAGAATTTTTAATTAAAAACCAAGATGATTTAATAACTAGAAAATCTGATGCGTTAGCATTAGCAAATGAAGAATTAGATAGTGAAATAGATGCCCGAGAAAAATTAGAAGTTGTCAATCAAAATCAAGATGATTTAATAACTAAAAAATCGGATGCTTTAGTATCAATAAATGAAGAATTAGATAGTGAAATAGTTGCTCGAGAAAGATTAGAGGTTGTCAATCAAAACCAAGATGATTTAATAACTAAAAAATCTGATGCGTTAGAATTAATAAATGAAGAATTAGATAGTGAAATA
>CAJWVX010000062.1 GCA_913048175.1 uncultured Flavobacteriales bacterium
CCTTTTTCACCTAACCATTCCATAAAGTCTAAGTCAATTTGTTGTGCAGAAAGTCTAGAATCTATTAATACAAAAAGGTTCAATAATGTTTCCCTTTTTAAGATGTAATCAGAGATAAACGCTTCCCATTTTATTCGATTCTTTTTGGATGTTTTAGCGTATCCATATCCTGGTAAATCCACAAAATAAAACTCATCATTAATCATAAAATGATTTATCAATTGAGTTTTTCCTGGAGTCTGAGAAGTTTTCGCTAATTTTTTATGATCAGTGATGTAATTTATTAAGGAAGATTTTCCAACATTGGATCTTCCAATAAAAGCATATTCGGCTCTGTCCGCTTCTGGGCAAAGAGATAGTTTCGTATTACTTATTACAAATTCTGCTGTTTTAATTTTCATAACTGTTTTTTTGTCACTCTGAGCAAAATGGAAGGCGCTTTTTAATTGTTAATTCCAAGGTTAAAAGATTCCTCTGTTTCATTCATTTGTCGCTCCAATCGGAATGACATTTTAGTTTAATTAGATTGCAAAAATAGTCATTCATTATGGAACCTTTTCATAGAATTCTTCCCACCATCTACCACACCTTATTTTGCTAATGATTGCAACATTTTGAACTCAAATACGTTCAAAAGTTATCAACAAAGTGGTAGGAAGTGGTAAGTTGTGGTAAAAAATGAATTACATTTACTTTCTGTATAAATAAACACTTGAAGATTAGCAGATTGTAATGACAAATTTCATTGGAGAATTCGAATGTAAACTAGACGCTAAAGGAAGGCTTATGCTTCCGTCTAGTTTGAGAAAGCAGCTGGATCCAGCCGCCCAAGAGAGTTTTGTGATGAATCGTGGCTTCGAAAAGTGTTTAGTTCTTTATCCAAAAAATGATTGGAAGTACATTAGTGAGGAAGTGAATAAGCTGAATCAATATGTGAAAAAGAACAGAGATTTTACACGTTATTTTTATCGTGGAGCAACAGAGTTAGGCTTGGATGGAACGGGAAGATTATTGTTTCCTAAAAGATTGTTGGAATATGCTGGGGTGAAGAAAGAGGTTGTGTTGTTTGCTCATGGTAATAAGATTGAGATTTGGGATAAAGAAGCTTATGATAATTTATTGAATGATGAGCCAGATGAGTTCGCAAACTTGGCAGAAGAGGTGATGGGAAATGCAAATAATAAGGAGGAAGATGGAAGAGTATCATAATCCAGTACTGTTGCAAGAGTCGATTGACGGTATGAATATTACTGGTGATGAGATTTGTGTAGATGTGACTTTTGGAGGTGGAGGACATTCTAAAGAAATTTTAAAAAGATTAGGAGAGGGTGGTAAATTGTTTGGTTTTGATCAGGATAAAGATGCTGAGCGAAACATGTTGGATGATGGTCGGTTTGAATTGGTGAAACAGAACTTTCGTTATTTGAAAAATTTCTTAAGGTTTCATAAGGCAGTTCCTGCTGATTGTATTCTAGCTGATTTAGGAGTTTCTTCTCATCAGTTTAATGAGGGAGAAAGAGGTTTCTCAATTCGTTTTGAAGGTCCTTTGGATATGAGGATGAATCAGAGTGGTGATTTAACTGCAGCGAAAATCATTAATGATTACGCTGAAGAAGATTTGATAAGAATTTTTAAAGAATATGGAGAGGTTAGAAATGCTCAGAAATTAGTTTTTGAAATAATTAATACCAGAGAAGCTGGAAAAATTACAAGAACGCAAGAACTGATTGAAATTATTGAAGATTGTGTTCCTGGTAAATTCAGAAATAAATATTTAGCTCAGGTATTTCAAGCTTTAAGAATTGAGGTGAACGATGAGATGGGTGCTTTGAAGGATATGTTAGAGCAAAGTTGGGAGGTTTTAAAGCCAGGAGGAAGATTGTCAGTAATAACATATCACTCTTTAGAGGATCGATTGGTAAAGAATTTTTTTAAGAAAGGAAAGTTTGAAGGCGAGCTGGAGAAAGATTTTTTCGGTAATCCGCAATTACGATTTAAGCAGATAACAAGAAAGCCAATTATTCCTTCAGACGAAGAGATTAAAATTAACAATAGAGCGAGAAGTGCAAAGCTTCGAGTTGCTGAAAAAATATGAAACGGTAAGTGAATAGATTCAAGAAAGAAGAAAAGCTAAAGGTTAAGAAGGAAGCTAGTAAAGTTTCTAGATCGTTGGCTAATATATTTTCTGGAAACTTCTTGTCGAAAGACAATGTGGTTAGTTTTTTGCCTTTCATTTTTTTTATGACGTTTTTGGGTATTCTTTATATCGCAAATGGCTATTATGCTGAGAAGGTGGTTAGAGATTTACATAAGACAGGGAATGATGTGAAAGAATTAAGGTCAGAATACATTACGATTAAATCAGATTTAAATTTTAAAAGTAAGCAGTCACAAGTTGCTCAGGCAACTGCATCTATAGAGATTTATGAGTCAACTATTCCTCCAACAAAAATTGTTGTTAATGAGGATGATATGATAAAAATAGGAGGGAATAATTAAGATGAAAGATAAGCAAATCATATTCTCGCGAGTTTACTTGGTTTACGGGATGATCTGTTTGTTTGCTATGATAATTCTTGGACAGGTTGTTAACGTTCAAATTATTCAAGGTGATAAGTGGAGAGCTAAAGAAGAAGCTTTAACTCGTAATTATCGCGAAATTGATGCTGTTAGAGGTAATATTTACGCTTCTGATGAAAGTTTATTGGCAACTTCAATTCCAAAATATGAGGTTCGTTTTGATGCGAAAACAGATGCGTTAACGGATACTTATTTTAATGAGAATGTTGATTCTTTAGCTATTAAGTTGGCAGAGCTGTTTCCTGAAAATTCCAAGATGGAATATTTAACGGATTTAAAAATGGCTCGTGCTAAAGGGAAAAGATATCACCTTATTAAGCGGAATGTAAAGTTTACTGAGCTTAAGATTTTGAAAGAATTTCCAATTTTCAGAAAAGGAAAATATAAAGGTGGGTTTATTCATGTTCAGCAAAACAAAAGAGTTCGTCCATTTAAGATTTTGGCTGCCAGAACAATAGGTTATGAGCGTGAAGGAAGTAAGCCTGTTGGGTTGGAAGGTGCTTATAGTAAGGAATTGAGTGGTGTGAAAGGAGAAAGGTGGATGCAGAAAATATCTGGTGGTGTTTGGATGCCTTTAGGCGAGAATGGTGGTAAAGAGCCAGAAGATGGAAGTGATATTTATACCACTATTGATGTAAATATTCAGGATGTTGCAGAGAATGCTTTACTGAATCAATTAGAAACTCATGAAGCTGATCATGGCTGTGTCGCAATAATGGAGGTTTCAACTGGAGATGTTAAAGCAATAGCAAATTTAAAGAGGAACAAAAATGGTACTTATTATGAAAGTTACAATTATGCTGTAGGAGAAAGTACAGAGCCTGGATCAACTTTTAAGTTGGCTTCATTAATGGCTGCTTTTGAAGATGGGTATTTGGATTTGGATGATATGGTTGATACAGAGGATGGGACTACTAAGTTTTATGATCACATTATGAAGGACTCTCACATTGGTGGCTATGGAGTTATTTCTATTAAAGAAGCTTTCATAAAGTCTTCTAATACAGCTGTTTCTAAGTCAATAAATAGAGTTTATGCTGGAAACCCACAAGGGTTTGTTGATCGATTGTGTAAAATGAATCTGAATAAAAAATTAGGAATTGAAATAGCAGGCGAGGGATCTCCATTAATTAAAAGTGCAGATGATGAGTTTTGGTCTGGCATTTCAGTCCCTCAGATGTCTATTGGTTATGAAGTTCACATGACTCCATTACAAATTTTAACCTTTTATAATGCTGTAGCCAATGATGGTAAAATGGTAAAACCAAGGTTTGTTACTGAAATTCGTCAAAGTGGAAAGTTGGTTAAACAGTTTGATACAGAGGTTATTAATAATTCTATTTGTTCGAAAAGAACCATAAAGATGGCCAAAGAAATGTTGGAGGGTGTCGTTGAGTCAGGAACAGCAAGAAACCTAAAAAACTCTAGGTACAAAATAGCGGGAAAAACAGGTACGGCTCAAATAGCAAATGCTAAAGATGGTTATAAGGGGAATGGATCTAAGGTGTCGCACCAAGCTTCTTTTGTGGGTTATTTCCCCGTAGAAAACCCTAAGTACACATGTATAGTTGTAGTTAATGCTCCAACGAAAAATGTGATTTACGGGAATTTGGTTGCAGGTCCAATTTTTAAAGAGGTTGCGGATAAAGTTTATGCAAGTAGTATTCAAATTCATGATCAATTAGAAAAGAAAGAGCATTTGGCTGTTTCAAGAATTCCTTACGCAAAGGATGGTTCTTATGAAGATTTGTCAAAGGTTTATGCTGCATTAGATATTAAAACTTCTCAAGATGGTGTAAATCCAGAATGGGCTAAGGTTTCTACAGGAGAGAAAGAGGTTAAGGTTTATAAGAAAAGGATTCCTGAAATCTATGTTCCTGATGTAACTGGTATGAGCATTAAAGATGCATTATACATTTTAGAAAACAAAGGAATGAGTGTTCAGTTTTCGGGTAATGGAGTAGTTAAAAAGCAATCAATTTCTCCAGGAGAGAAGATGATAAAAGGTAAAAATATAATACTGGAATTAGTTTGAGATTATTAAAAGACATAATATATAAAGCAGGGATTGAAGAGGTAATTGGCTCTACCCAAGTGGCTATAGAAAAGATTTGTTTTGATTCAAGAGAGATTGAAAAATTCAGTCTGTTTATTGCTGTTTCAGGAACTCAGGTAGATGGACATCAATTTATTGCAAAAGGAATTGATGATGGAGCTATTGCAATTGTTTGTGAGCAGTTTCCTGAAGAGATTAATGAAGGTGTTACTTATATTAAAGTGTTAAATAGTAGTGCGGCATTAGGTGTTATTGCTGCTAACTTTTATGATAATCCTGCTTCAGAAATTAAGTTGGTTGGGGTTACCGGGACAAATGGCAAAACAACTACAGCAACATTATTACATGATCTTTATACTCAGTTAGGTCATAAATCAGGTTTGTTATCTACTGTAGTAAATAAAATTGGAACACAAGAAATAGATTCAACACATACAACTCCTGATGCAATTCAATTGAATGCATTATTGAGGTATATGATTGCTGAAGAGTGTGAGTATTGTTTTATGGAGGTGAGTTCTCATGCAATTCATCAAAACAGAATAGCAGGGTTAGATTTTGCTGGCGCTGTTTTTACAAATATTACGCACGATCATTTAGATTACCATAAAACATTTGACGAATATTTAAAGGCTAAGAAATTTTTCTTCGATTGTTTAAGTGAGTCTGCTTTTGCTTTGGTAAACAAAGATGATAAGAATGGAATGGTGATGATGCAGAACACCAAGGCTCAAAAAAATACTTATGCTTTAAAAAGCATGTCTGATTACAGTTGTAAGGTAGTTGAAAGTGATTTTTCAGGAATGCTTTTAAATATTGATGGCAGTGAAGTATGGACAAAATTGATTGGAAAATTCAATGCTTACAACTTATTGGCTATTTATTCTACGGCTGTTTTATTAGGGCAAGATAAGTTGACAGTGCTAACTGCAATTAGCAATTTGGTTTCTGTTGATGGTAGATTTCAGTATGTGAAATCCCAAAATAATATTGCTGGAATAGTTGATTATGCTCATACTCCTGATGCTTTAAAAAATGTTTTGAAAACAATCAATGATATCAGAACCGGAAACGAAAAAGTGATAACTCTTGTTGGTTGTGGTGGAGATAGAGATAAAGAGAAAAGACCAATAATGGCTCAAATTGCTTGCGAATTGAGTGATAAAATAATTTTGACTTCAGACAATCCAAGATCAGAAAATCCGGATGATATTATTAAGGATATGCGTCAAGGTGTTGAGGGGGTTCATTTTAATAAAGTGTTGGCTATTTCAAATAGGGAGGAGGCGATTAGAACAGCTTGTTCTTTGGCAAGTGATGGGGATATCATTTTAGTTGCTGGAAAAGGACACGAAAAGTATCAAGAAATAAACGGTGAGAAGTTGCCATTTGATGACATGGAAATTTTAGACTCAACTTTTAAACTTATGAGAAGCTAATGTTATACTATTTATTTACATATCTACAAGGTATTGATTTTCCAGGGGCTGGAGTTTTTCAATACATTACGTTTAGAGCTGCGTTTGCATTAATTGGATCTCTAATAATTTCAATGGTAATTGGTAAAAGGATTATCCAAAAATTACAACTGTTACAAGTTGGAGAAATCGTAAGAGATTTAGGTTTACAGGGTCAAATTGAAAAACAAGGAACGCCTACTATGGGTGGCTTAATCATTTTGGCGGCAATTCTTATTCCAACACTACTGTTTGCGAAGCTTGATAATATATACATTATTTTGATGATTGTTTCAACAATTTTGTTGGGGTTAATTGGATTTATAGATGATTACATCAAGGTGTTCAAAAAGAATAAAGAAGGTTTAGCTGGAAGGTTCAAAGTGATGGGGCAAGTTGTTGTTGGAATTATTGTAGGATCAATTCTTTATTTCAATGATGGTGTTGTGGTAAAACAAAAAACATTCAATGATGCTGCTCCTGCTCATGTTAGTCGCGAGTTGGTTAATGATAAAGTAAAAGAATCTTCTGCAAATTATACTTGGGAACAAGTAAAGTCAACAGTAACTACAATTCCTTTTATGAAAAACAATGAGTTCAACTACGCTTCTTTAACAAGTTGGGCGGGCAAGTACTCTTATTTATTAGGAGGAATTGTGTTTATACTCATTGTAATTATAATCATAACTGCCGTATCTAATGGGGCTAATATGACAGATGGTTTGGACGGTTTAGCAACAGGAACTTCTGCAATAATCGGAATAACATTAGCGGTGTTCGCTTATGTATCTGGTAATACTGTTTTTGCTGATTACTTGAATATAATGTATATCCCAGAATCGGGAGAATTGGTTGTGTTTATTGCCGCTTTTGTTGGTGGTTGTATAGGCTTTTTATGGTATAACTCTTATCCAGCACAAGTATTTATGGGGGATACTGGGAGTTTAGCTCTTGGGGGTATAATTGCAGTGTTCGCTTTAGCTGTAAGAAAGGAGTTAATGATTCCATTGTTGTGTGGTATATTCTTAGTAGAGAATTTATCTGTAATGATTCAGGTAGGATATTTCAAGTACACAAAAAAGAGATTTGGGGAGGGTAGAAGAGTGTTTTTAATGGCTCCGTTACACCACCATTTTCAGAAGAAGAATATGCATGAGGCAAAGATTGTTGCTAGATTTTGGATTGTCGGGATAATGTTGGCAATGCTCACGTTTGTAACTCTAAAACTGAGATAAAATGAACAAAAGGCTTGTCATTTTAGGTGGTGGAGAAAGTGGTGTTGGAGCTGCTATTTTGGCAAAACAAAAAGGGTTTGAAGTATTTGTTTCGGATAGAGGAGAGATTAAAGATAAATACAAAAGTGTTCTTAAAGATATTGAAGTTGAATGGGAGGAAGGTAGTCATGCCGAATCTAAGATTCTAAATGCTTCTGAAGTTGTTAAAAGTCCCGGAATTCCTGATACGGTTCCTTTGATTTTAAAAATTAAAGAGAATGGCATTAAAGTGATTTCTGAGATAGAGTTTGCAGGTAGGTATACCAATGCGAAAATTATTGGAATAACTGGTAGTAATGGAAAAACTACAACAGCTATGTTAGCATTTCACATGCTCAATAAAGTAGGATTAAATGTTGGTTTAGCAGGGAATATTGGAGACAGTTTGGCAAAGCAGGTGGCAGAAAATGATAAAGAATTTTATGTTTTAGAGTTAAGCAGTTTTCAGTTAGATGGAATGTATGATTTTAAGGTGGATATCGCAATGATATTAAACATAACACCAGATCATTTAGATAGATATGATAATAAGTTTGAAAACTATGCAGCTTCGAAATTTCGGATTCTACAAAATCAAACAAAGTACAATCAGATAATCTATTGTGAAGATGATGAGGTTGTAAGAAAAGAATTGAACAATAAAAAGTATAAGGGGCAAAGGCATCCATTTAGCATAAAAAATAAAACCTCAAATGGAGGTTATATACATAAAGAGGATTTAATAATACACACTAATAATAAATTATTTACGATGAAAATAACAGAATTAGCACTACAAGGAAAGCACAACTTGTACAATTCAATGGCATCAGGTATTGCAGGCAGAGTACTTGATCTTAAAAAAGAGGTTATCAGAGAAAGTTTAACTGACTTTCAAAATGTAGAACACAGATTAGAAGAGGTAGGGAAAGTTCACGGAATAGTATTCGTTAACGATTCTAAGGCTACTAATGTGAATTCTACTTGGTATGCTTTAGAAAGCTTTCAGCATCCAATAGTTTGGATAGTTGGTGGAGTTGATAAAGGTAACGACTATGAAATGTTAGCTGAATTAGTCAAGGATAGAGTAAAAGCTATTGTTTGTTTAGGTAAAGACAATGCTAAAATTCATGAAGCTTTTAAAGGCCTTGTTGAGGATATCGTTGATGCTGAAACAGCTCAAGATGCTGTTAATTCTGCCTATTCATTAAGTCGCAAAGGAGATACTGTGCTATTGTCTCCAGCTTGTGCGAGTTTTGATTTGTTTGACAACTATGAGGATAGAGGTCATCAATTTAAAAAAGCGGTAAGAGCATTATAATATGCTCAATTTACTAGATATATCAGGTCAAAAATTTTATTATTCTACGATAGAAGAAGTAATTGAATCATGTTCTCAGAATGAGAATTGTGCAATAATTATTGATGAAAATTACTTAGAAGAGTTTCTAGTAAATGGGAATGATATTATAGGACCTAATATAAATCAAATAATTATTATTAGTGATAGTGTAAACACTGTTCTTTCTAAATTAGAGGGAGTTAGTGTGCTTTTGTTGGCTGCTGTAAGCCTTAAAGATGCAGTAAGATTAGCTATTTTAGGAGAGGCCTTAAGTAGTGTGGTTGTTTGTGTTCCAAAGGAAGATAAAGAATCTGTTATTAAAATTTTATCTGAGGTGGCAGGAAAGTGATTTTCGTTCCGATTCGTATAACGAAAGATTGAATTAGAGTAGTCTTTTGATAAAAGGAAATATAAAAAGATAGAAAATTGAGTTTTGTAGAGAAATACATAAAGGGAGATAGAATTGTGTGGATGGTCGCTGTACTGCTTGCTCTTTTATCTATATTGAGTGTTTATAGCGGAAGTAGTTCTTTAGCTTATAAACATCAAGATGGCAATACATTTTATTATTTGTTTAAGCATGTTATTATCATGTTTATAGGTTTTGGATTAATGCTTTTTGCCCATCGAATGGACTTTAAATATTACTCTAGAATATCCCAAGTAGCCCTATTTGTTTCAATACCGCTCTTATTAATTACATTGATTATGGGAGTTAATATTGGGAATGCCAGTCGATGGCTTATTATACCGGTGATTAATCAAACCTTCCAAACCTCAGATTTAGCGAAGCTTTCTTTAATCATGTATTTAGCAAGATTACTCTATAAAAAGCAAGACAATATAAAGGATTTTAAAGAGGCCTTTCTACCTATTATGGTTCCTGTTCTGGTAGTCTGCGGTTTGATTTTACCTGCCAATTTTTCTACAGCAGCAATTCTGTTTACTACAAGTATTATCATAATGTTTATAGGAAGAGTCAATGTTAAATATATACTAGCTCTTATTGGTATTGGTATAACATCTTTAATGTTGATGCTTTTAATAGCAAAAGCAAAACCTGAACTATTACCTCGACTAGATACTTGGGTAAGTAGGATAGAATCATTTTCGGATGGAAATAGTGATGGGAATTACCAGGCTGAACAAGCAAAAATTGCTATAGCTATTGGTGGGCCATTTGGTAAAGTAATGACAGGTCAAGGAAATAGCACGCAAAGAAATTTTTTACCACAATCATCTTCAGATTTTATTTATGCAATTATTATTGAAGAGTATGGTTTAGTTGGTGGTTTTGGAGTGTTAGTTTTGTATCTAATGCTCTTTTATAGGGGGATAAAAATTGCCCAAAAATCAGAAAAAACATTCGGAACATTTTTGGCTTTTGGTTTATCTTTTAGTCTTGTGTTTCAGGCCATGATTAATATGGCAGTAGCGGTAAATTTATTTCCTGTAACTGGTCAACCATTGCCATTAATAAGCATGGGTGGAACATCAACGTGGTTTACTTGTTTGGCAATAGGAATAATTTTGAGTGTAAGTAGGCAAACAAAAGTTGCAAAAATAAAAAAAGGAAATGTCGCAGTTTAGAATTATAGTTAGTGGAGGAGGGACTGGAGGTCATATATTTCCGGCAATTGCAATTGCAAATGCAATTAAAGAAAAATACCCTGATTCTAAAATATTATTTGTTGGTGCTTTAGGTCGAATGGAGATGGAAAAGGTTCCAGCTGCAGGATATGAAATTATTGGTTTACCAATAATGGGATTACAGAGAAGATTAACATTTCAGAACTTAAAGTTTCCCTTTAAGTTAATTGCAAGTATGCTTAAAGCAAAAAAAATTGTAAAAGATTTTAAGCCAGATGTGGTAGTTGGAGTTGGTGGTTATGCAAGTGGTCCATTACTAAAAGCGGCCACAAACCTAAGTGTTCCAGCACTGGTTCAAGAACAAAATTCTTACCCTGGAATGACAAATAAATTACTAGCAAGTAAGGTAGAAAAAATTTGTGTTGCTTATGATAATATGGATCGCTTCTTTCCTAAAGAAAAGATAATGTTAACCGGAAATCCAGTTAGGCAGGATATTAAAAATTTAGATGCAAAAAGAATTCGAGGAATAGAATATTTTGGATTAGATTCGGATAAAAAAACAGTTTTAGTCGTTGGTGGGAGTTTAGGGGCAAGAACAATTAATCATGCAATAGATGCAGGGGTTGAAGAATTGGCGAAAAACAATATTCAGTTGGTCTGGCAAACAGGTAAGTTATATGTAGATGAAGCAGCAAAAACTGTTGCTAAATATGAAGGTAAAGGAATTAAAACAATGCCATTTATTAGCAAGATGGATTATGCTTATGCAGTTGCTGATGTAGTTGTTTCTAGAGCGGGAGCAATGTCTGTTTCCGAATTAAGTATTGCTAAAAAGCCAGCTATTTTTGTTCCATTACCAAGTGCTGCAGAAGATCATCAAACTAAAAATGCAATGGCTTTAGTCAATCATAATGCGGCTCTTTTAGTAAAAGATTCAGAAGCTCAAGAATTATTAATGCCAATGTTAATTGATTTGGTAAAAAATGATGCTGAGCAGCAGAAAATAGCAAAGAATGTAGCGAAGATGGCTTTTACTGATTCTGCAAATATTATTGCGGATGAGGTAATAAAATTGATTAAAAGGAAATGAAGATAAACAGCTTACATACGATTTACTTTTTAGGTGTTGGAGGAATTGGAATGAGTGCTATTGCACGCTATTTTAATTCTTTAGAATGTAAGGTTGTTGGTTATGACAAAGCAAAAACCGTTTTAACAGAAAAGTTAGAGTCAGAAGGTATAGAGATTCATTATGATGATAACGTAGATTTAATTCCATCTGAAGTAAAAGAACAAAAAGAAGGGACATTGGTTATTTATACACCAGCAATTCCAAGAGATAATAACGAGTTTGTTTATTTATGCGATAAAGGAGTTAGATTATGGAAACGGTCTGAAGTGTTAGGATTGATTAGTCAGAAGTATTTTACGGTAGCTGTTGCGGGAACGCATGGTAAAACTACAACGACTTCAATTATTGCTCACATTTTAAATGAGTGCGGTGTTAGTTGTATTGCCTTTTTAGGAGGTATAAGCTTAAATTTCAATTCTAACTTATTGTTGAATGAAAATCCAAAAGTTTTTGTGGTAGAAGCGGATGAGTACGATCGTTCTTTTTTAACGCTTTCGCCTGATATTGCATTAATTACTTCAATTGACGCGGATCATTTGGATATTTATGGAGATGAAAACTCTATGAAAGATGCCTACAGCGAATTTGCTGGAAAGATTAAGAATGGAGGTAAGCTAATTTCAAAAAAATTCATTTTGAAGGCATTATCTCTTCGTTCTGATGTTGTTACGTCAAGTTATTCTGTTTCTGAAAAAGCTGATACTTCTGCAAATGATATCCGTATTGAAGATGGAAATTATATTGTAGATATAGTTTGTGATGAAGATTCTATGTCAGATATACAAATAGGTTTACCAGGAATTCATAATGTAGAAAACGCTATTGGAGCATTTTCTATTGCAGATAAATTAGGTATAGATAGGTCTGATATTAAGTCTGCCTTAAAAAGTTATAAAGGAGTTTATAGAAGATTTGAAACACATGTTAAAAGAAATGGTATAGTTTATATTGATGATTATGCACATCACCCTTCAGAATTGGAAATGAGTATACAGTCTGCTAAAGACCTATATCCTGGTAAAAGAATTACTGGAATTTTTCAGCCACATTTATATACAAGAACGCGGGATTTTGCTGATGGATTTGCTGAAAGTTTATCAATGTTGGATGAATTGATTCTGATGGATATTTATCCAGCAAGAGAGACACCAATTAAGGGTATTACCTCGGAAATTATTCTGAATAAGGTGACCATAGTGAATAAGCGCATAGTTTCGAAAGAGAGTTTATTAGAAAATTTATTTCATGATGAGTTAGAGGTTTTGCTAACTCTTGGTGCAGGAGATATAGATGTTTTTGTTTCACAGATAAAAGAACAGTTGAATAGAAAATTTGAGCAGACAGATGAATAAAATACTTAACATATCGATCTGGACTTTTTTACTTTCATTGATTGTGATAGTCACAGGTTTTGTAACTGTTTCCAAGAAAGAACTAACATTTGAAAAGCCTGTTGTTATAATTGACTACGATACAGATCATAGATTTATCGATGAAAACGATATTTTATTTCATGTACTTAATAAAGAAGATACTGGGAGTTTAATGTTGAATAGATTTAGTGTTACTGAACTTGAAGATAAGTTATCTAATAATCATTCAATAAAAGAGGCTCAAGTTTATAAAACTATTGATGGAGAGTTAGTTATTAATGTAAAGCAGCGTAGACCAATAGTTAGAATATTTTCTAAAAATGAGAGTTATTATATTGATGAGAAAGGAGTTCTTATGCCTCTTTCTAATAAATATACTGCTCGGTTGTTGGTAGTAAATGGAGCGTTAAATGAGCCCTTTGCAAAGCGATATTTATTTAATTATAGCAATTTAAATGATTCCCTAACAGATAAAACTTTGTTAGATGATATTTATAGAATAGCTGATTATATCGATAAATCTGAGTTTTGGAAGGCTCAGATTGAACAAATACATGTTGATAAAGTGTCGGGCCTCAGCCTCATACCAAAGGTAGGAAATCATAAAATTGTATTTGGAGGGATAGATAACTTGGATGGTAAGTTTGAAAAATTGATGATTTTTTATAAAAAAGGATTAAGTAAAACAGGATGGAATGAGTATTCTGAAATTAATCTGAAGTATAAAAATCAAGTGGTTTGTACAAAAAGATATAATTAACATGGAAGGCACAGAATCAGAAATAGTAGTAGGATTAGATATTGGAACAACCAAAATTGTTGTTATCGTTGGTCGTAGAAATGAGCATGGTAAAATGGAAGTTTTGGGTATGGGAAAATCTGAATCTATCGGAGTTTCTCGTGGAGTGGTTTCTAATATTGATAAAACGGTTCAATCAATTAGATTGGCGGTAGAAGATGCTGAAAATAAATCAGGTGTTGACATTAAAGTTGTTAATGTTGGTATTGCTGGTCAACATATTAAGAGTTTACAACATAGAGGAATTAAGGTAAGAAATAATATTGATGACGAGATTAGTCAGGGAGATATTAATGCGTTAATTGATGATATGTACAAATTGGTGATGCTTCCTGGAGAAGAGATTATCCATGTATTACCTCAAGAATATATTATTGATAACGAACAAGGAATTAAAGATCCTATTGGGATGGCTGGTGTTCGTTTAGAAGCAAACTTTCACATTATTACTGGTCAGATTGCTGCTGCTAAAAATATTTACAAGTGTGTTCATAAAGCAGGTTTAGAGGTTGATGATTTAATTTTAGAACCTCTTGCTTCTTCAGAGGCCGTTTTAAGTGCGGAAGAAAAAGAGGCTGGAATTGCTTTAGTTGATATAGGTGGTGGAACTACGGATATTGCGATTTTCCAAGATGGAATAATTAGACATACTGCTGTTATACCTTTTGGAGGGAACTCAATTACGGAAGATATTAAAGAAGGTTGTGGAATTATCAAGAATCAAGCAGAACTTTTAAAAGTGAAGTTTGGGTCTGCTTTAGCAAGTGAAAGTAAAGAGAATGAGATTGTTTCTATTCCTGGATTAAGAGGAAGAGATCCTAAAGAAATATCTTTAAAAACATTGGCTCAGATCATTCAAGCAAGAATGGAAGAGGTAATTGAAAATATTTATTACGAAATTAAAAACTCTGGTTACGAGAACAAATTGATTTGTGGAATTGTAGTAACTGGTGGTGGTTCTCAGCTAAAACACATTTCTCAATTGTTAGAGTATGTTACAGGAATGGATACTAGAATAGGATACCCTAACGAACACTTGGCAAAAGGAAATGCGGAAGAAATGACAAGTCCAATGTTTGCTACAGCTGTTGGTTTAGTAATTAAAGGATTTGATGCAGCTGCACATAAAAGTGTCTCTAACACTGGAGATGTAGTAAGTCATTCGCAAAAAGAAAAAGGAAGTTTCTTTAAAAAGGTTCTTGATGTAGGACATAAGTTTTTTGAGGATAACGAAAACTAAATAATAAAACAATTGAGTAATGTAGCAATTGAACTATTGCTACACTGTTTAATTAAACAATTGATAAATTAATTAAAAGCCCATATTATGAAATTTGATTTACCAAAAGATCAGGCATCAATCATCAAAGTTATTGGTGTTGGTGGTGGTGGAAGCAACGCTGTAAACCACATGTATAACCAAGGGATTACAGGAGTAGACTTTATGATTTGTAACACTGATGCGCAAGCATTGGAGCAAAGTCCTATTCCAAATAAAATTCAATTAGGAACGACTTTAACCGAAGGCTTAGGAGCCGGGGCAAATCCTGAAGTTGGTAAAAATGCAGCTATAGAAGATGTAGAAGCAATTAAAGCTGTTTTACAAAATAATACCAAAATGGTATTTATTACTGCCGGAATGGGCGGTGGAACTGGAACAGGTGCGGCACCAATTATCGCAGAAACAGCAAGAGAGATGGGCATCTTGACTGTTGGGATTGTGACTATTCCTTTTTCTTTTGAAGGAAGAAGAAGAAAGCAGCAAGCTGATGAAGGTTTAGAAGCATTAAGAAATAGCGTAGATACTTTACTAATCATTAACAATGATAAATTGCGAATGATGTATGGTAACCTTAGAATGGGTGAAGCTTTCTCTAAAGCTGATGATATTTTAGCAGTTGCGGCAAAAGGGATTTCTGAAATTATTACTGTAACAGGTTATGTAAATACGGATTTTCGAGATGTTCAAACTGTAATGAAAGATGGTGGAACTGCGATAATGGGATCTGGAACTGCTGAAGGAGAAAATAGAGCAATTGATGCTGTAACTAAAGCATTAGCTTCTCCATTATTAAACGATAACGAGATTAAGGGAGCTAACTATATATTATTAAATATCACTTCTGGAACAGAAGAGATTACTATGGATGAGATTGGTGATATCACTGATTTTATTCAAGATGAAGCAGGATTAACTGCGGATGTTATCTGGGGTAATTGTACTGACGAGAGTTTAGGAGAAAAAGTATCAGTTACAGTCATTGCAACAGGTTTTGGTGCAAATAGTACTGATAGTTTTAAGTTGGGGGAAAAGCCTGAGAAAGTTATTATGACTTTAGATTCTGATGTTCCTACAAATATTACAACTGCCTTAAATGATGATGTAGTTGGAACAACTGAAGCAACAAACGATAATGAAGAGCCTACTTTGAAAACGACTGTTGAAGAACAACCAACATTAAATTTTGAAAAACAAACTCCAATAGTTGAAAAACAAGTTGAAAAGCCAGCTGCAGAAAGAGTTGTTTTCAATTTAGAGTCTGAAGATGAGGGTATTGAATCAAAAACTGAAGAGGAAACGTGGAATTGGGGGGCAACAACGACTGAAGACGAAGTTGAGGCTGCTGTAAATGATGAAGAAATTACTGTTTTAGATAGCACAGTTGAAGAAGTAAAAGAAGAAGTTGTTGCTGAATCTATAGAAGATCCAAAAGCTGAAGATACTAAAACAGTTGTTTGGAACTTAGATGATAATTCAACAAAGGATGATGGGGTTGATGCTGAGTCAATTGAAGAGATAACATTTACAAAGAAGCAAAATAGTATTGAGAATACAACTGAAGAAGGTCCTGTTTACACAAACAGATTACCTGATGAAGAGCAAATGAAACGTTCTCAGGAAAGAATCATGAAAATTAAGGAGTTAGGAATGAGAATGAAGACTCCTTCTGGAATTAATGATTTAGAAAATGAACCCGCATACAAGAGAAGAAAAATTAACTTGGATGAGGTGGCACATTCTTCAGAAAATCCAATTTCTAGGTTTACTTTATCTAACGATGAAGAGGGTAAGCCTAAATTGAATGATGATAATTCTTTTCTACATGATAATGTAGATTAGTAAGATTAAAGAATATAATGAAGTCGCTTCTTAATAATTTCGGAGGGACTTTTTTTAGTTATAAAAATATAATTATGGGTTTATCAGAAACAATAAATGCGGACATTAAAAAAGCGATGTTAGCTAGAGAGAAAGCAAAATTAGAAGCATTAAGAGCAGTTAAAGCTGCAATTATGTTAGAGGCAACTAAAGATGGAAGTGGAGAAGTTTCTGAAGAAACAGCTGTTGCTATCGTTCAAAAATTAGTTAAGCAACGTAAAGATGCTTCTACTATATTTAAAGAGCAAGATAGAGCTGATTTGGCTGCTGATGAAGATTTTCAAATTGAAGTATTAAGTATTTATTTGCCTGAGCAAATGGGAGAAGATGAAGTGCGTAAAGTAGTTCAAGATACGATTGCTCAACTTGGTGCTGCAGGACCTCAAGATATGGGGAAAGTTATGGGTCCAGTAATGGGTAAGTTAAAAGGAAAAGCTGACGGTAAATTAATTTCTGCTATGGTAAAAGAGTGTTTGGGATAAATTTTGTTGAGCTTGTCGAAGGCTTAAAAAAATAAAGTTGAAAAATCTGTTTTGCATAAAAAATATAGAAAAAAACTCCAACATTACTGTTGGAGTTTTTTGTGATTTCAATAATTAGTTCCAAAGTGTTCAATTAATCAAAATATTCAATTTCTCTTGTTAGTATTCCGCTAGGGTTACCGTTTTCAAAAACGATTTTCTTTATCCAATTCCCTTTCTCATCGTAATTATATTTATAGGTGTAAACGGATGTATCAGAGTATTTCAGTTCATTAAAATTCCCTTCTTCATCATAGTTATAATTATTTTTAGAAATTAATTTTCCTTCTTTATGAAGCTCTGAGGTTTTCACATTGCTTTTGTCATCAAAAACGTAAACCTCTTTACTGTCAATAACTTCTTCTGTTTTAAAACGTCTGACCTCTGTTAAATTTCCATTTGAATCGTATAGGTAAGATTCAGACCAATTGTATCGCCCATCTGAAGTTTTGTAGTTTAGTCTACTCACTTTTCCATCTTCGTTTAATTCATATTTTCCAGTTCCGAAAAGCATTCCTTGAGAATCGTAATTATTATACTCAACTAGTACATCTTTTCTATATAAAAAAACAGTTCTGTTTGCAAGAGTTCCATCAGGGATGTAATCATTTTGTTCAATTTTATTTCCATCTAGATTAAATAGAACCTCTTTATTATAAATGTGTTTGATTTTTTCACCATCAGAAATTATGCTAAAATTATCTACCGCTAGGAATTTAATTTCCTTAAAAGATTTTACATCTCCTTTTAATTTGAATTTATTCCAGTCAGTATTGTTTCTATCCAAACCATTATTGGTTCCACAAGACAGTATGAGTAATAAACCAACGGTTATAATTATTATCTTTTTCATAAAATATTCCTGTTAATATAATATGAAAGTAATCTTTTTTAGAACAGTTTTAAAAACAAATTAGACAGTTATAAGGTTATTCTCCATCAATTAAACTTTTTACACTTTTAAGATACTAATGTTGGACTACTAATTTACCTGAAGAACTGTTGTTATCTTGGTCAGTAACTCTATAATGGTAGATACCATTACTTAATTCTGACACTGAAAAATAAAAGGAAGTCTCATTTATGGATTGACTATTAATAACAGCTTGTCCTATATTGCTATAAAGGCTGAATTGGTAAGGCCCATTTTCTTCAAAAGAGATTGTAACATTACTTGAACTTGGGTTTGGATA
>CAJWVX010000063.1 GCA_913048175.1 uncultured Flavobacteriales bacterium
CTGCAACAACAACTGTATAAGCCATTGCTCCTGCATTTTCTAATGTTTGTACAATACCTGCAACTGTAGATCCTTTTTGACCTGTTGCAACATAAATACAAAATACAGGCTCACCTCTATCGTAAAATTCTTTTTGGTTAATAATAGTATCAATAGCAACAACTGTTTTACCAGTTTGTCTATCTCCAATAATTAACTCTCTCTGACCTCTTCCAATTGGAATCATTGCATCTACTGCCTTAATTCCAGTTTGTAGTGGTTCAGCAACAGGTTCTCTATATAAAACACCTGGAGCTTTTCTTTCCAATGGCATTTCGTAAGTAGTTCCTTCAATTGGTCCTTTGCCATCAATTGGATTACCTAAAGTATCAACAACTCTTCCTAACATTCCTTCACCAACTTTTAATGATGCAATTCTGTTAGTTCGTTTTGCTGTATCTCCTTCTTTAATTCCTTTTGAAGAACCTAAAAGTACAGCTCCTACGTTATCTTCTTCAAGGTTAAGTACAATTGCTGTTAATCCGTTTTCGAATTCAATTAATTCTCCAGCTTGTACTTCTGATAAACCGTAAATTCGGACAATACCATCACCAACCTGAAGAACTGTTCCTACTTCTTCTAATTGTGCTTCAGTTTTAAAACCAGCTAATTGTTTTTTTAATATAGCTGATACTTCTGCGGGTTTTACTTCGGCCATGTTTATTTGTTTTTATTCTTTTTTACTAAATATGATTAAAGTTCAGAAATGTAATGATTGTCATTAAATTCCATTTCTAAATTAGTCAATTTTCTTTTTATACTTTCATCAATTTGCTTATCACCAACTCTAACTATCATTCCTCCAATAATTGATGGATCAACAATTTCTTTTAAGTCAACACTTTTAGTATCGCTACTTGCCATTAAAATAGCAATTACCTTATCTTTTTGATCTGCAGATAATGGAATGGCGGAAGTAACTTGAGCAGTTTTGATGTTTTTATGAATCTTATAAGTATCAATAAAAGTAGCAGCAATATCTCCTAGGATAGCTTCTCTCTTTTTTGATATGATAATTGCAATAAATGATGAAGCTATTTGAGAAATTTTCCCATCAAATATTTCATTCATAATAGCTGTCTTTTTATCAGATTTGATAATTGGACTTTGCAATAAGAGTGTTAACTCTTTGTTGTTAATGCAAACATCATTTACCAAAACCATATCATTGTTAAGATCTTCTAAAGAATTTTCTTCAATAGCAATCTTAAGTAATGATTTAGCGTAACGTGATGCAACTTTAATATCTCTCATAATCTTTTTATATTATTTCCGAAAAGGAAGATATTAGTTTAAAACGATGTCTTTAACAACATTATCAATTAACGCTTTTTGCTTTTCAGCAGAAGATAATTCATCTTTCAAGATTTTCTCAGCAATTTCAATTGATAAAACAGCAACTTGATTTTTTAAATCAGTTATAGCAGCCATTTTTTCTTGTTGAATACTTTCTCTTGCAGAAGCAATAATTTTATCACCCTCTATAGATGCATTAGCTTTTGCTTCAGCTAAAATACCATCTTTCATGGTTCTGGCTTCTTTAAGCATTGCATCTCTTTCAGCTCTAGTTTCATTTAATAAAGCTTGGTTATCTGTTTTTAGTTCAGCTAATTTTAATCTTGCTTCCTCAGCAGATTTTAAAGCTTCCTCAATAGATTCTTCTCTTTCATTTACAGCAGTTAAAATCGGTCCCCATGCAAATTTTCTTAATAAGAAAATTAAAATAATAAAGATTGCTGCTTGCCAGAAAAATAATCCAACTGAAAAATTTGATATTAATGTTTCCATAATTTATTTCTTTTTTAACAATTTAATTAAAGCAGCTATAACCAACCGTTATAGCTGCTTTATTTTTTTGATTATCCAGCAAATAACGCTGCAAAACCAATACCTTCAATAAGCGCTGCTGCAATCAACATAGCTGTTTGAATTTTTCCTGCTGCTTCTGGTTGTCTCGCAATAGCGTCCATTGCTGAACCACCAATTCTACCGATACCGATACCGGCACCAATTACGATTAAACCGTTACCTACGATTACTGGAATTTCCATGATATATAATTTAATTGTTAATAAATACTAATTAATGATGTTCTTCAACTGCTGAACCGAAGTAAAGCGCTGTTAACATCGTGAAAATGTATGCTTGTAACGCTGCTACAAGCAATTCTAAAATTGATAATAATAATGTTAGAACAGAAAAAGGTCCTGCTGCAATCCAACTATTTGCAACAAATATTAATCCTAATATACTCATCAATACTACGTGTCCTGCAGTCATGTTTGCATACAAACGAATAGTTAATGCAAAAGGCTTAATAAATACACCTAATAATTCAATAGGAGCGAGTACAATTCTCATTAGCTTTGGTACACCTGGCATCCAAAAGATGTGTGACCAGTAGTTTTTGTTTGCTGTAAACTGTGTAATAAAGAAGGTACATAAAGCTAAAGCAGTTGTTACTGCAAAGTTGTTTGTTACTCCAATTCCGAATGGAGTCATTCCTAATAAGTTTAAAAACCAGATAAAGAAGAATACCGTTAATAAGTAGTTCATGTATCTTTTGTAGTGCTTTTTCCCAATGTTTGGAATAGCAATTTCATCTCTAATAAAAACAACTAAAGGCTCTAAGAAACGACCAGCACCTTTTGGCATTGGACCACTTTTATAAGCTTTAGCAACTCCTTTAAATATGAAGAACATAAAAAGAGCCATTAACATAATTACAAATACGTTTTTAGTAATAGATAAATCTAAAGGCTTAACGTTTGTTGGGTGATGGTGATCATCCATTGTTATAGTTCCTTCAGCATCTGTTTTATAAATCTTACTGTGATGTACCTTGTAGAAGTTGCCGTTTGATTCAGCTAACGTTTCACCATGGTTAAATTTAGAAGACATAAATATTTGTAAACCATTATCCCAAAGGATTACAGGTAATGGAAAACTTACACCGTGAGTAATAGTAAAATCATGATCATCTAAAAGGTGATGATTAATTACCTTTTTAATTTCTGCTTTACGTTCACCTTTAGATAAATCTCCCCAGGCTTTCTCTTCCGATTTTGCATGCTCATCATTAGAGTGTTGAGCATAAGTAGTAAATGAGATTACTACTAAAAGGGCAAGTATAAAATGTTGTATCAAATTTTTTCGCATAACGCTATTCAATTTTTTCCTTTGAAATTGGCTGCAAAAGTAATAATAATATATAGTTCTTGCAGCCTTTTTTTTGAACTATTTTTCGAGCGAAATTTAGTTGTTTTTTTAGGTTTGTTTGAAATCCTTTTATAATTGGGATTGACGGCTTTTTCTTCTAAAATAAAAATGTATTAATTATTGTTCAATAGTCGAGATAAATAGAAAGTTTCAATAATTAAGCAAACGGCATATGGTATAAAAAAAGTGATAAATTCTATGGTTTGAATTTCACCATCTGATTTGTAACCAGGATAAAAAATGAGAAAGAATAGTCCGAATTTCAGAAAACTCCCAATCATAAAAATAAAACCTAGGTTAGATTCTTGTTTTTTTCTAAGGATGTATAAGCCTATGTATATAGTAATAGCTAGTAATATATTTACGATGTATGCCAAAACTAGCTTATGATCAAATAATGGGATTTCAAGACGTTCTAAAATATAGGTGTGAACACCAGCAGTAAGAATAGTAAAAGAAAGTAGAAAAGTTAAGAAGGGTATTAATGGATTATTTTTCTTGATTATCATTGAACTTATTAAGCTGTTTAAGAACTACATATAAAGATATTCCAACTCCCAAGAGTGTGAAAATAATTGTAAACCATTTTTTATTACTCGGATATTCTATATCTAAAAATTTACCTAAATAGGCTCCAGCAAAAATGGTTACTCCCATTTGTGCAGCAATACCAGTAAATACTGCAACGCTTTTAAGCGAATTGTTCGATTTTTTCTTTGGAAGCTTGTCTTTTTGGATCATTCTTGATTCCTTTTACAACAGAACCCATGTTACAAGACCCTGTAAAGTTGGCTCCTGGTTCAATAGATAGTTTGTTAGTATTAATATCGCTATTGATATTTGCAGTAGCTTTTAATTGTAATAATTCTTTAACTGTAAGAGTAGCTTTTATAGTTCCTGATATGTCAGCATTTTTACAAGTAACTTGACCATCAATAATTCCACTTTCACCAACAACAACTTTACCTTCAGAAGTTAATGTTCCGTTTAGTATGCCATCAATTCTAATGTCTCCAGAGCAAGTTACATCTCCACTAATTTCCGTTCCTTTTCTAATTATATTTATAGCCGGACTCTCTACCTCGTTATTTCTTGCCATGTTAATTGATTTTTTCTTAAACATTGAATTGTAGTATCTATTCGGAGCAAAAATAGACAATTTAAAAATTATAGTTTTATATCGAAGTTTTTTTCAAAAAACTTAAGGTATCCTTCTATGTCTTTGTTCTTATAAAAAAGAGCAAAATTCTCATTTGAAATTAGGAAATATTGATATCCTTTAATGTTCAGATCTTTTAAATTATCTTTGTTTAATTTAAATGATTTAATATAATCAATTGCTGCATCATATCCTTTTATTGGTTTAACGGTAATTAACTGATTTTCTTTGTTAATTAGAATATGATTAACGTTGTAGGTTTTTTCACTATAGTATTTAGTGTTAAAGTTAGAGATGTCAACTTTGTATTTATTTGTTTTTTTATCTTCACTAGGAATTATCACAATAAGATGGAAATCAGCATCAAAAAGATGGATGTAAGGAATTGAATTATCTTGTTCTTCAGCTTCAACTGTAATTCCTTGTTTAATTAACCCTAGTATTCGTTCTGCTTCAACACTAACTTCGGATTCTGGATGCGTGATAATAACATTATTTAATGCAGTTTTAAAAGTGTCAATAGGGCTAATATGCCCAATAGACATAGCTGCTAGAAAATCAAAATGATCTTGTAAATGATTATCTGCAAAAATTGATTTAGCTTTCCTGCAACGAGCTAATACTTTAGGATATTTTCTGTCAGAATACATATTATATACAATACTATAATAGTTATCAACTCGTTTTCTATTCTCACGTGTTACTTTGTTGTAAGTAGGATCTTGAATAATTCGTGCATATTCACTTTCAGGAAAATTGTTTAGGATGAGATCTTTATACTTTTGCTTCATAGAATCATCATCAATCAGTAAGCTGATTCGGTATAGGTTGTACCAAGAGGGTAGCACATACTTGCAAGTATCGTATCGTGTAATTAAATCTTCAAATGAAACTATTGAATTTTTGTAGTCTTGAAAGTCTTCTCTATAGATATTTCCTAAAGCATACAAGGCTTCAATAATTTTATTATTAGATGTATTAATTTCTTTTTCTGATGTCGGAATAAATTGCATGTAATATTCTGGAGTAGTTTTTTCATCAATTTTAACTTTGGTGCTATCTGAAGATGATGAGTCACTCTCTTCTTCTAAATCATCGTTAAAGGAAGCTACGGATTCTTTATTTTTTCTTCTCCAATTATCTTCTAATTTTCTATTGCCCCAGTTTTTCTTAAAATCTGTAAAACCAAAACCTAATGTTGTATTGTTGTAGAAATACCACTTACCTGAGTTTGGTAAGCTTGATGAAACTGTCGCATTATTATCAAAAGAGTTACTTTCTGCTGCATCAACTAAATCTGCTTTTTTTTGTTCTTCTTCTTGAATTGCTGCATTAACTAATTCTTCAATAACTTTATTTCGATACCCTTCATCATTAGCCATTTTTTGAAGACTATCTTCTTTGCTAACGATAAATATATTTTTAACTAATCGCGATAAAGCTTGACTTCTATCATAAATTGTTTCAAACCTCGAATAATCTTCAGGTAAAACGGTTAAGCAACTATCATAATATGCCTTTGATTCAACATATAGTGGTTTGTCGTAAAATAGTTCACCTAGTCTTAAATAGGAAAGTGCTTTTTGTTTATCGTTAGATACGCTAAGAGCTGCCGATTTTTGAAGGTGATCAATACCTAAAGGTTCGTCATTTTCTTTAAAAGCAATATCTGCTAAAGCATAATGTATCTGATCTAAGAATTCGGCATTTTTACTATCCTTTACCATTTTTGATAACATCTTTTTGATGTCTTTTTTTTCTCCAGAAGCAGGGTCGAATGATAATGCTCTACTAATTTTAGCATTAAACATCATGTCGTATCTTGGTTTCAGTTTTATTACAGTAGAGAATAATTCTGAGGCCTTACCATATTCTTTTTTCTTTAACCAAAGTTGAGCTAAAACATAATTAAAACGTCTTTTTGTTTCTCTTCCTTTTGTTGTTTCTAGGGCTTTAGTTAGACTAGTGATTGCATCATCATAATTATTTTTTTTAATATAAAAATCAGCTTGTAAAGCGTTGTATTCGCTAGCATATTGTTTCGGAGATCCCTTGTCCTCTATGAGTTTTAAGTAAGATTCTGCTTTACTTAAGTTGCCCATTTCTATATGAGTTCTGGCTAGCCAAATCAGACCTTCATATTTTACAGCCTCATTTTTAAAAGCTTTAGCAATATATTCAAAAACTTCTTCACCAACAAAATATTCTTGTTTGTAAAAACGAGCTTTTCCCATTAACATATAACTTTTATCAATCCATTTGTTGTATTCTTTCTTTTTGATATACATTGAATGACGATCAATTACCGTTGAAGTTTTTTCAACAATCTTATCCATATCAGGATATAAAGATTTTGACTGCTCTTCGTCTGGATAAATAAAAAGAGGTATTATTTCAGAAAAATCATCTTTGTGCTGGTCGTAAATACTATTTTTTGTTGTCTTAAAAATTTCACGAGCATTAAAGTATCCATTATAATGGGATACGGTATTTTGATAAGCTCTGTGAGTAAAGCCTTTCCTTTTTTTAGAGCAGCCCAAAATACTTAAAGCAATAAGTGCAAAAAGGAAGAGATTAATATTTAAGTTTTTTTTCAAATTGTAGTAAAGTGATAAATAAACTTATTAGAAGCCTATTTATTATATAATCTGCTAAAATACTTAAACCTTGTAAGATATAATAGTAAAAAATGAGGATTACTTTGGATTCACTTTGTAATTATTGATTCGGTATATTTGTAATAATTATTATGGTAGATTTTAAAGAAAAACCCAAAAAATTTCAGCGATTAAAACATAAGTACCGACTTGTAATCTTAAATGATGATACATTTGAAGAGAAGGTGTCTTTAAGACTTTCTCAATTGAATGTATTTGTTGTTTTAGGCATTAGCTCTTTGTTATTAATATTATTAGTGATTTTACTCATTGCATTTACACCTTTAAAAGAGTTTATTCCGGGTTATGCCAATGTTAATATCAGAAAACAAGGGGTAGAGAATTTTTTAAAAAGTGATTCTATTGAAGTCGCATTAGCAGAAAATAATTTGTACATTAACAACATAAAACATATTATACAAGATGAATTAGCTGAGTTAGATGATGAGTCAGTGGTTGATTCTTCGGCTAATTATGAAGGAATAAAAAATGAGCCAATAGAAGAAGATTCTGTTCTGAGAAATATGATAGAAACGGAGGAAAAGTATAATCTTTTTAACAAAGCAGGAAGTACTCCTGGAAACATTAGCAGCTTTATTTTCTTACAACCTCTTAAAGGAACTGTTACCAACCGGTTTAATTTTAAAGAGCAACATTTTGGAATAGATGTAGTAGCTCCAAAAAATGAAGCTATTAAGGCAACTTTAGATGGTACTGTTATTTTTGCTGAATGGACTGTTGAAACCGGTTATGTAATTCAATTACAGCATGCAGATAATATTGTATCTATTTATAAACACAATTCTGTATTGCATAAAAAAGCTGGAGATTACGTAAGAGCAGGAGAGGTAATTGCTATTGTAGGGAATTCAGGAGAATTATCTACAGGTCCTCACTTACATTTTGAATTGTGGTATAATGGGATTGCTATAAATCCTGAAGATTATATGATGTTTTAGGATTTTATTTAGGAGCCTTTTTCAAAAGATATGCAGCTAAGCATCCGTAAACTACGTTTGGTATCCAAACAGCAACTATTGCAGGAACTCCAGAGTTTAGAGCAAATGTAGCTGAAATCTGCATAAATAGAATATATGAGAAACTGATTAACAATCCTATTCCAATATGTAATCCTATTCCTCCGCGTACTTTCCTGCTAGAAACAGAAACTCCAATGAGAGTAAGTACAATTGTTGCAAAAGGATATGAGCTTCTTTGCTGGCGTTCTAATTCGTAATTCACAATTTGTTGTGAGCCTTTAAAGGTTTGCTCTTCAATAAAGTCATTAAGCTCAAAAAGGTTCATTGTTGTTACGTAGTTATTTCTTCGCTTAAACTCTTCTACTTTTAAGTCTAAAATAGTATCCTTTTTAACACCTTTTTTAATTGTTTCTTCTAAGCCATTAATATGTCGTTCAACATAGTTTGTAATACTCCACATGTTTATAGTTGTATCCCATTTTACATTATCTGATAATAATTTGTATTCTAATTCACCATCATCATTAAAGCGTTCTATAGAAAAGTTGTTGCCTAAGTTTAAATCAATAACAAAATTGGTCATATACACATATGTATTGTCATTAATTTTCATGTGAATATCTTGAGAATAGTTCCGTAATTTATTACGGTAATATTGTTCTTCAAATGCTATTCTTTTTTTGTTAGACTCAGGGATTAAAAAGTTATTTAAAACGTAAGATAAACCAGCTAGTAATATTGCGCAGATTAAAAAAGGACGGAGAAGTCTTTTAAAACTAATTCCACTTGCAAGAATCGCAACAATTTCTGAATTACTGGCCATTTTTGAAGTGAAAAAGATAACAGAAATGAAGATGAACAGTGGGCTCATCATATTCGCCAAATAGGGAATATAATTAACATAGTAATCAAAAATAATTGCTTTTATAGGTGCTTTTTTATCAATAAACTCTTCTAATCTTTCTGATAAATCAAATACAATAATCACACAGACTATTAATAATAACGTAAAGAAAAACGTACTTAAAAATTTCTTAATAATGTATATGTCAATTTTTGTAAGCACTTATAATCTTTCTCCTAATTGTTTTACCATTTGTTTTTTCCAATCATAAAATGTTCCCGCTAAAATTTGCTCACGAGCTTCATTTACTAACCACATATAAAAGGCTAAATTGTGTAGCGTAGCAATTTGCGCACCTAACCTTTCTTTAGAGTGTATTAAATGTCTTAAATAAGCTTTTGTGTAAAAATTATCTACATAACTTGTTCCGTCAACATCAATAGGTGAAAAATCATCAGCCCATTTTCTGTTTTTGATATTGATAATTCCTTTTTGTGTAAACAACATCCCGTTTCTAGCATTACGTGTAGGCATCACACAGTCAAACATGTCAATACCTAAAGCAATGTTTTCTAATAAATTTAAAGGAGTTCCTACTCCCATTAAATAACGAGGTTTGTCTTTAGGTAAAATATCCGTAACTATTTCGCACATTTCGTACATTTCATCATCAGGCTCTCCAACAGATAAACCTCCAATAGCATTTCCTTCTCTTTCAAAAGAAGCAATTTTTTCGGCAGATTGCTTTCTTAAATCTTTATAAGTACTTCCCTGAATAATTGGAAATAATGTTTGGTTGTAATCATATAAAGGTTCTGTCGAATCAAATCTATCGCAACAACGCTTTAACCAACGATGCGTCATGTGCATAGAGTTTTTTGCATATCTATAATCACAAGGATATGGAGTGCACTCATCAAAAGCCATAATAATATCAGCACCAATCTGACGCTGAGTATCCATTACATTTTCTGGTGTAAACAAGTGTTTTGATCCATCAATATGAGAGGCAAAAGTAGCGCCTTCTTCTTTAATCTTTCTTCTTCCGGATAAAGAATACACCTGGTAACCTCCACTATCAGTTAGAATAGGACCATTCCAATTCATAAATTTATGTAAACCACCAGCCTTTTGCATAATTTCCATTCCTGGTCTTAAATACAAATGATAAGTGTTTCCTAAAATAATTTGAGCTTTAACATCATCCTTTAACTCAGGTTGATGAACTCCTTTTACCGTTCCGGCAGTTCCTACAGCCATAAAAACTGGAGTTTTTATTTCGCCATGATCCGTTTTAAGAATTCCGGCTCTCGCTTTTGATTGTGGGTCTGTTTTCTCTAATGTGAAATCCATTAATGATATTAACTATTTGGTTTTAAAAACTTGGTCAAAGATAGTTATTTCGCACAAAGTAACAGACTACATTTGAGAAATGGATATTACCCAATTAATAAATTTTTTAGAGTTTAACAACTGGATAGACTATTTAGTAGTTGTATACTTAGGAAGCTTCGTTGTTCAGCTTTTTTATTACCTATTTATTTTTTCTAGGTTAGCCTTTTTTAAGCCAAAGGACAACAATTTAGAAACAATTCCAGTATCGGTAATTATTTGTGCTAAAAATGAACGAGATAATCTGTTAGCATTTTTGCCAGATTATTTGGGTCAAAATTATCCAATATTTGAGATAATAGTTGTTAATGATAGTTCTGTAGATGATACTGATGATGTTTTAAGGGCCTTTGCCTTACAGTACAAAACTTTAAAAATTGTTAATGTACCTGATACGGATCGTTTTTATGGAAGTAAGAAGTTTGCCTTAACATTAGGAATTAAAGCTGCCCAATATGATCATGTGCTATTGACTGATGCAGATTGTAAGCCATCATCACCAAATTGGATAAAGTTGATGAGCCAGTATGCGAAAAAGAAAGGAATTGTTCTAGGTTTTGGAGCATATGAACGTAAAAAAGGATTGTTGAATAAGCTAATTCGTTTCGAAACGTTTTACACAGCTTTACAATATTTGTCTTTTGCGCAAGCTAAACTTCCCTATATGGGAGTTGGGAGGAATTTAGGTTATCAATCAGAATTGTTTTTTAAGAATAAGGGTTTTGCATCTCATCATCATATATTATCTGGAGATGATGATTTGTTTATTAATGAAATTTCAAATAAAAGAAATACTCAAATTGTAATTGATATTGAAGCACATACAATTTCTAATGCTAAAACAACTTATAAGAGTTGGTTCAGACAAAAAAAACGTCACTTTTTAACTGGAACTGAGTACAAGTTTAAACATAAGTTTATGTTAGGAGTATTACAATTATCTCAAATGGTTTTTATTGGTTTATTTATTGGCCTAATGATATTGGTTAAGCCATTCTATTTAATTTTAGGAGTTTTTGTTTTTAGATACCTTATTCAAATGATAATTTTTATATTGTCGGCTAATAAAATTGGGGGTAAAGATTTAATTTTTCTATCTCCGATTTACGAAATATTTTTTATGATATTTAATCCTATATTAGTGATCTCAAACCAAATTGTAAAAAAAACTAAATGGAATTGAACGAAAATTTATCTCCTAAAGGAAAAATTGATTTTGCATTGGTTTGTAGAGCTCGAGACGAAAATGACGAGCGCGCATATGCAGAGCTGATGGGTAAGTATCGAGATTCCATTTATTTTATGATGCTAAAGATGGTTAAAAATGGAGATGATGCTGATGATTTAACTATTGAAGCTTTTGGTAAAGCATTTAATCGGTTACATCAATACACTCCAAATTTTGCTTTTAGTACATGGTTGTATAGAATTGCTACAAATAATTGTATCGATTTTATCCGAAAGAAAAAAATGGTAACCATGTCAATAGATAGAACTATTGATGATGGTGAAGGTGGTGGAATGAGTTTTCAAATAAAATCTGAAAGCCTTAACCCTGAAGAACGTTTTGTTAGAAAACAGAAAATCAGAATAATGCGTGAAATTGTTGATCAGCTAAAGCCTCGTTATAGAGAATTAGTTGTTTTAAGATATTTTAGAGAACTTTCTTATGATGAAATTGCTGCAGAAACGGAACTCCCATTAGGAACTGTAAAAGCACAATTATTTAGAGCAAGAGAGCAACTATATAAATTGATGCAAAATAAAAAAGGAAAAATTTAAACTAGTTCAGTTTAATAGAAAATTAAATTTCATAATCGAATAAAATTAAATTTCATGAGTTCATCTATAAAAGATATAACTAAATATTTTCCAAACTTATCTGAAATTCAGATTGAGCAATTTACAAAGCTAGAACCTTTATATAAAGACTGGAATGCTCAAATTAACGTGATATCAAGAAAAGATATTGATGAGCTTTATATTAAGCATGTATTACATTCTTTAGGAATAGCAAAAGTTATTGAATTTAAGGATAAAACTAAAATTTTAGATGTTGGAACAGGTGGAGGTTTTCCTGGGATACCTTTAGCTATTTTGTTTCCTAATGTTCAGTTTACATTAGTAGATTCTATTGGTAAAAAGATTAAAGTTGTAAATGAAGTTGCAGAACGACTTGGATTAGAAAATGTAACTGCACATCATAAAAGAGCTGAAGAAGTTGAAGGACAGTTTGATTTTGTTGTTACTCGCGCAGTTACAAATATTAAGAAATTTATTCCTTATGTAAAAGGAAAGTTGCTTCCCGAAACGGACAATGAAATGAAAACAGGTATCTTTTTCTTAAAAGGAGGGGATTTAACTGCAGAGATTAAAGAGAGTAAAAAGCAAGTTCACCTTTATCCTTTATCAGATTATTTTAAAGAAGAGTTCTTTGAAACTAAAATGGTAGCTTATACTAGAGTTAAGAAGTAAGGTAAACGCATCTTTTTGAGAGCAAACCTCATAAAATCTTGAAAAACATGTTTTAGAGTTTTAAAAAAAAAAAATGAAAAAAATGTGATTTGAAAAGAGATGCAATCTGAATTCGATTTTTCAGCGAAGAGAGTTTTAAAATTCTAGCACCATTTGTAATGGTTCGTTTAACGACTACTCTATGTTTTCGTTTTGTTGAATCCATATGTACGGTAATCAACCAACATAATGAAATATAGAAATTGTTGGCAAATCGTTTATTATATATTAAGTTAATTAATGAAGGTCATAATAAAATGGCTGCTCTTTCGAATGGCCATTCCCCTTTCTAATAAGTCCAGTCATTTAAAACTTAAAAGGATTGTTTTTATTTTGAGAGTTAATTTTGTGTGATGAGTACATAACCGCCCTATTGCTTACACCAAGAGATAGACGTATTTGCTATTTTATCTAACCTAGAGTTGTTTTCTTAATATACTTGCTGCCAACTGTGATCTTCATTGTTGCAGATAGGGAATTTGGGTTTTAATTCTACTGATGTACAAGTGATACTTAAACCGCTTTTAATCATAATTGTTTAGTATAAATAGGGAGATTAAGGGAATAATGATTGCTAACATAAACGAAACAGTAGTTGCTGTAACGAGTATTTGTTCTCGATAAGTTATACCAGTTGTTTTTTGATAAAATACTGTGTATAATTTTTTAATTACTTTTTCCATTATGAATTGATTATTATAACTGGAAAGCTACTGATATAAAATAGTACGCGATTAAAAAATGCTAACGTATCATTATCTATTCCAGATGCATATTCTAATTTAACTATTACAGATCTTGCATTGTTTTGCTGTATTATGCGCCTTCCCTTTCACATTAACAATTTCAAAGTGTCAATGTTTATTTTTTCTTCCATAGAGATAAAAACCCGAAGTACATAATCTAGTCATATCTTTTTTATTTCAATTTCATAATTCGTTCAACTGCTTGAGTGGTTTCATTAAACACCTTTATAGAATAGGTGCCTTTTGCAAGCTCTTTCAATGCTATTTCGGTTGTAGCACTTTCAATTACTTGTGAGTGTACTTTTCTCCCTAAATAATCGATCACTTCAGCCGTTATTGGGTAAGTGGTGTTTTCTGATAACTGAAGTGTAAAGCTATCCTCAAAAGGATTTGGATAAATGTTATTCTGGTTTAATTCATTGGTTTCGATTCCTGTAATTGTACAATTGAAACCTGTTACCCAGCTTGCATTTTGATCCATCAAAGTCATCGTACCATCATTCCCGTTAGCAGTAACATCATGAACTGTAACTGTACTTGACCCTGTATCGAACTGATACAATGCTTCCAATCCATTTTCATTGCCAAGTAAGCAAATGTTTTGATATTGACTTATTTCAGACCCTGATAAAGCTATGTTCCACAATCTAACATTGTCAATTTCTCCTTGATGATAATAACCTTCATCATCAGCACCTATATAAAAAATACCGGTAGATGAAATATTTAGATTGGGCACCATCAATGTAGTTTCCAATACCCCATCTACATAAATCATAGCGGTAGGTTGCGCTGAACTTGCATTTGCAACAACTCCAGTAATATGGTGCCACAGTCCATCATCAATTAACGTTGTACCTGTAACATAATAACCATCTCCAGCTGTTACAGCATCACCTAAAAATAATGTTGCGTAACCCAGATCATCAATGCCTAACCAATAACCTTCGTAAAAACCTGAAGCATTTTCGTAAGAATTATTTACTACTGGATAATAATCAGTAACTGCTGTTGGTGTTTTTACTTTTGCTTCAATTGTTAAATCTCCAGCAATTGCAAAAGCGGTTGCTGTACCGAAATCAACATAATCATCTGTTCCGTCAAAAGTAAGTGCTGTTTGTGCGTTTAGCCCTGTTATTAAAGCTGTTGCGAATAATGTTGTGTAAATTTTCTTCATATTTGTTTTGTTTTTACAATATTTATAAATTATTTGAATCTTGTAATCACGGATTACCGTGATATTGATAAGGTTTTGAGTTTTCACGGATATCCGTGAAAGATTATTAGAGGTATAATGTTACTTCATTTTCACAATTCGTTCAACTGCTTGAGTGGTTTCATTAAACACCTTTATAAAATAGGTGCCTTTTGCAAGCTCTTTAAATGCTATTTCGTTTGTAGCACTTTCAATTACTTGTGAGTGAACATTTCTACCTAAGTAATCGATTATTTCTACTGTTATAGGGTACGTATTTTCTGATAACTGCACTGTAAAGCTGTTTTCAAACGGGTTTGGATAAATGCTAATGTCATTAGATTGCTCACAAGTAACTGCTCTTACTCCGTGGTATTCAAAATCACCATTAAAATCAGTTTGTTTTAAACGGTAATAAGCTGTTCCATTTATTGGGGTGTCATCTGCCCAACTGTAGTTACTATTATTTCCATTTCCATTAACCGTTGCTATCTCTTTAAAGTTTTCAGCATCGCTACTTCGTTCAATAGTAAAATAATCGTTGTTTATTTCGGATGCTGTTGTCCAATTGATTGCAGCTTTTTCGTTTTGGCAATTTGCATCAAAATTGATTAAGGTAACAGGAAGAGGCGTAGCCGAAGAAACAGAAGCAATAGTAAAGTATGTTGTAGTATTGTCTAGAATCTGATTTTTTATGTTTGTAATAGTTAAAACGGGATTGGTATACGTAAATATTACGCCACCTCCATTACCCCAGCATGTTGTTCCTCCATTAGAAAAATCACCATCATCATCTACCAAAAATCTTAAATCAGCTATATTAACTAAAGTAGGTGCTGCTCCAGTATTTAATGTCAAATCAATAAAGAAAGTTTTATCCAGACTTGTTTTAGTTACTTTCCATTCTCTTTCTAATCTACTATAAAGTGTGCAACCTATTCCTGATGGCGGAACTAATGCTGGAGAAGGAACTTCAACCATCGATGCAGTTGTACTATAAATCGCACCTTGGTTATCTCCCATTATAATGTAGGAATAGTCGTTAAGTTCAGTTGTTACATTTGCAGCATTTGTTGCCGGTAAATAATCCATATAGATGCGGGCTGTATCATCAATACTATGCGATTGTTTTTGGTATAAGCCTTGACTGTCTTCTCTGCCAATGCCTATAACATTGTTATGATATGATGGGTTATCATCAGCATCCCAAATAGTTGTTCCTGTTGTGGCAATATAATCCCCAGTGGTTCCCCCTGCTGTATTATCAAGTGTTAAACCATATTTAATAGCCAAATATGTCTCAACTTTATCGATGTCAGTATCAGTGATATCACTACTAAACTCAATTGCTTCAGCGATATAACCGTCCCAATCATTTACTCCGCCTTGTCTGCACCCAATTTGCGTCTTGCCATCAACAAATGCTGTAGAAGAAACACCTGCAATAGCCTCATATCCATCTAACCGAGTTATAACCGTTTCAGCCACACCGTACCTAGCACTCATTAAGTGGGGAGTGCTGTCTTGTAAACTATTAGTACTAGTTGCTAATGTCGTTGTTGTATGACGCATAACTGTTTTGCCTGCATTCATCTTTAGGACATGTGGATTTGAATTTGATCCGGCAATTACTGTTTTATTGTTTGCTGTAATATCGGTAGGAACCACTACAGCAAATTTTGTGTAGGCCTGAGATCCTAAAAGAATATCTGTAGTTGAAGTCTCAAAGTATTCGTTAATTCCGTCAAAGTCAACAGCTGGGTTATAGTTAATGGCACTAGAAACTAATACCGGAGTATTGTTAGCTGTAGTGTGATTATTGGAACCTGATTGATCATCCCAAGCAGTAACATGTGTGGTAACTGTAACCCCTGAATCTGCCTTAAGCCATAGTGCCAGATCTTCACATAATCCTCCGGGTTGACTTAGTACCGGGACACTGGCAAAATACGGATGCCCAACGGGTAGATTTATCCCCCATTTTTGGGCTAGGTAACCTTCTATTTTTTGGCGGTCAGCAGCAGATGGATTGGATTCAAGGATTATTAGCTCTGCCAACTTTCCATCAAGGTAATCGCTACTAACACCACCACGTTTACCTATAATATCAAATGTTGTGTTACCCGAGCCGTTATTTCCATCTGCAGGTGCTTCAAGAACACCGTTTACTGAAAAAGACATATCCGTTGCGTCACAAAGATACCCTAACACGGAAGGATTACCAACAGAAACGGCAGTAGTGCTTCTAGGACTATCCCAATAAGGAGTACCACTAGCATAACGTAACTCTCCTGTTGTTTGAACAATACCAATCTGAACATTCGTACCTGTCTCGCTTAGAATTTGTTGGAAATCGCTAGTAATATCATCAGTCTCAACTACAACAAAAATAGCTTTTCCTAAACAGTTTATTGGTGTATTTAATGTAAAGTAATCCGCAGAAAAATCAAGCGTATTGAGAGTGTTAATAGTGCGTGTACCTGTTATGGGTTGATCTCCTGCAACGGTCTGCGTTGCATCATTACCATTACCACTTTTATCGGTCCAGGTCATAGTGGCTCCAGTAGCAATGGTAGTCGCATCAGCTGCATCTAACCATAAAGCAGTAGTTATATTAGCCGGAGTCCATTCGCAGCATGTTGCAGCTACAATAATTGTTCCTGTAGCACTTACTGCTCCACAATCTAATAGTATACTATAAGAGAAATATCCACTTGCGGTTGGTGTTCCACTTATCGTAATAGTATTACCAGAGAAACTTGCTGATACACCAGCAGGTAATCCGTTAGCTCCAGCTACACCATCATTTGCAATACTTGAGGCTCCTGTTGTAGTGTGAGTTATTACTGGGCTAATGGCTTTACCGACACACAAGCCTGGTGTTGATGATGCAGCAGAAACAACGCAGGAGGGAACTATACTGACATTATCTAATCCAATTGTTAACGCCTCAGGTGTATCTGTATTTAAATCTCCATAATCTCCATCAGCATCATAAGGAATAAACTTAATAGTATGTGTAGTTGCAGTAGGTGTGAAAGTGACTGTGCGGAGGTCCCAAACCAGGTTATTAGAATTATAAGCCAAAGAGCTTGAGCTTGCTACCGTTATTCCAGCTAAAGTATTATCAAAATATACTGCCCAACTACCTGATGGGTCCGTAGCGTTAAATGTTTTATTAATTGTTTGATAAAGAGAAATAGTAACTGAAGACCCAATAGTGAAACTAGAGACAGTCTGCTGCACGCCTTCATGATAAACAGTTTGAGTTGATGAAATAAAATTTCCTGCGAACGATCCAGAAACAAAATAATTTCCTGTTTGTGGATTGCCATTAAGCCCACCAGCTGGAACAGGATTGGTTTGATTTGCTAAATCAACGGTTGCGTATCCTGCCGATGTTGCTTGACAATTAGCATCTGTATTAGGCACATTCTGCCAATTGTCAGGCAGTTGAGAAGATGTTGCAGCTGCATAAGATGCTTTATCAAATATCCCATTTGTAAAACTTTGGGCATTGGCAGTAGTTACACTGCTAATAAGTAATAGGATAAAACAAAAAGATGATAGTGCTTGATAATAATTTTTCATACCGTTGTTTAGTTATTGGCCAAACTTAGGTACAGTAGCAAAAGTAATTATCACTTTCATCAGTGATAATTGATATTCACTGATGAAAGTGAAT
>CAJWVX010000064.1 GCA_913048175.1 uncultured Flavobacteriales bacterium
AATTTGAATTACCAATTACCGAACAACCACAATACTATAAGATGCAAGATAAATCTAATAGAATTGGATTAGTAACAGTCAACAAAATCTATTTGATAAATAACGAAGGCAAAATTGATGATGGTTTTCCTTTAGCGGGTTCTACTCCATTTTCTGTTGCAGACATTAATAATGATAAAACCACCAACTTAATTGTAGTTAATGGAAATATGCTTTATACTTATAACTTGAAGTAGTCCTACTTAACCCCTTGACTTTATCGAATAAAAATGACAATTTGATTTAACCACTTGTAAAATTTAATTTATCCTGAGCTTTACGAAGCATTGGAAGGTTTCCATAAGGGTAGTTGTATCGCATATTGAACAAATTTGATTAACGCTTAATACTCAAATTATAAAAAAACTAATACTCCTATCTACCCTATTAAAGTTCAGTCTCTAAATTCTATTAGTCTAATAATGGTAAGGTTAAATAAATGTACTTTAATACTTTGCATAATAGCAGAAAAGATCTTTGTGGTAATAAATTGACTTCATTTTAATTACTTTAATCCATTTAAAAAGCACATTCAAATTTTCAGTAATTTTATGCATTAATATGCAAATAACTACTATTTCTTTTTTTAAATATACTTCATTACGCAATAAATTTTGGGGATTAAAAATGATGCAGTTTGCGCACAAAGGCTTAGCAAATACGAACGGTCTATCCTTTTATCGTCTTTTAGGAAGTGGTAAGGGGAGAGGTTTTAATCCTTTGCCAGACTGGTCTGTATACTGCCTTATTCAAGTGTGGGAATCTGAAGAAGATGCCCATATTTTTTTTAATTCTTCTGATTTGATGAAGCAATATGAGGTCCATACAGATGAATTATTTACGCTTTACATGAAAAACATTTCGGCAGGCGGTACCTGGGTTGGCAAAAACCCTTTTGAGAAGGTAGTAGACTTAGATCCTGACCTACCAATTGCTGTTATTACTAGAGCTACGATTAAGTGGAATTGGCTTCTCCGATTTTGGAAATATGTGCCTACTTCACAACAAGCTTTAGATGGAAATGAAGGATTAATATATACTAAAGGAGTAGGAGAGATTCCAATAGTTCAAATGGCCACATTTAGCTTATGGAAAAATTTTGAAGCGGTAAAACAGTTTGCCTACAAAAGTAAACAACATCAAGAAGCAATTAAAAGAACACGCAAGAACAACTGGTATAGAGAAGAGCTGTTTGCACGTTTTCAGCCTTATAAGTCAACAGGAACTTGGGAAGGCAAAGATTTGCTAATCTTTTAATCACCTCACATTCTCTATCTTAGAAGCTATTGAGGAGTTGCAATAATTGTCATAATTCCAAGAGAAGATCTTTTCTGCATCCATTTTTTTGGAGCAAAGAGTATCATTCCTATTACAAATTTCCAAAATTCATCTTCCATGTTTTTATCCCACTTGATGCCTTTTTGTTCCATTCTGCTCATCCAATGAAGTAAATAAGGATCCATTGTCCCATAAGTATGAAGTTCAGAAACTTTCCATCCACTTTTTTGAAGCAGTAATGTTATATTAGCTGGAGAGAATAAAGAAAGATGTCGAGGTGTATGCCAACCCGCCCAGTTTTTACCATATTTTTTTCTGCTCGATGAGTCAAAATTTGGAATTTCAATTATAAGCGTGGTAGATGGTTTCGCAATGGACTTTAAATAGCTGAGATTTTCAAATGGGTAATAATCATGCTCTAAATAATGCCACATGGTAATTACGTCAGGCTGAATATTTGGGAGGTCTTTAATTTCTGCTATGCGCAAGTCGAGTCCCTCAAAATCTGCACATTCATCTTTCCAACCCTCATCACTAAAATCAATACCCAAAGTTTGACAATTTAGCTCTTGCTGGCAAGCCTTTA
The DNA here is from genome assembly GCA_913048175.1 of uncultured Flavobacteriales bacterium. GTDB lineage: Bacteria > Bacteroidota > Bacteroidia > Flavobacteriales_E > Vicingaceae. Next base: position 1,904 of record CAJWVX010000064.1, read on the forward strand.
AGAAGCTTGGTTTGCCGCAGCCAATATCCAAAACCAACGAATTTGGCACTATTTTATGAGACTCTTTTGTACGCTTCACCCGCTTCAAATCTAATTTCTGCTGGCTATTCTCTACCAGTTTTTCAAACTTACCCCAAGCTTTCGCTCCTCTGTATGGCAAGTAATGAGAAGTATAATATTTTTTTAGTTCATCTAATGGGACTCTAGGATTCAAGAAAACCAGCTGGCACCCTGTGCATTGGTCAAAGTTAAACAACTCGTTATCAGAATGCATCTGAGCTTTTGGTTTTATGAAAGAACCAATATAAGAGGAGCTGCAAATAGGACAATTATGAAGTTTATGCATTGTGCTAAGATAGTCATTATTAGGAATTCCCACAAAAAATCAAGCCCCATATAAATGAGAATTGATACGAAAATCAGAAAGTGGAATACAAAAAAATATCACAGAGTGCCGGTTAGCAAATATGATTACGATTAAAAGATAAACATAATATGGAAAATATATTTTTCAAGACACATATTAGAAATCTTTTCATGAAATTTACATAATCAAATTTTTATCCTATAAGTATATGGCAATTGAACCTGCTCAAAAGGAGACTAAGAAAAAAAAAGCAATAGTAATAGGTGCTGGAATTGCAGGATTATCCTCGGCTATTCGACTTCAAAACTCTGGTTTTCAAGTATCTGTTTTTGAAATGAATGAATATCCAGGAGGGAAACTGACAGCCTTTTCAGAACAGGGTTATCGCTTTGATATGGGACCTTCGCTATTTACAATGCCTCATTTTGTTGATGAGTTATTTACTGTTTCAAATAAAAAACCAGAAGATTATTTTTCATATAAACGAAAAGATACTGTTTGTCATTACTTTTACAAAGACGGTACAACTTTTCAGGCGGCTTCTAAAGAAAAAGAATTTGCATCAAAAGCAGCTAATACTTTTGATGTTTCAGAAGAGGATATTTTAAATTACTTTAAAAAAAGTAAAAAAAAGTATGACTTAACCTCTTCATTATTTCTAGAGAATTCATTGCATAAATTATCTACTTATCTTACAAAAGATACTTTAAAAGCTATTTTTAAAGTAAGAAGTTTAGGTATTAATACAAGTTTACACGACTATAACGAGAAGTCTTTTAATGATCCAAAATTAGTTCAGCTCTTTGATAGGTTTGCAACCTACAATGGCTCATCTCCTTATCAAACACCTGGCATTATGTCTATGATTCCTCACTTGGAGCAATATTACGGCACTTTTTTTCCAGAAGGGGGAATGCACTCTATTACAAAAAGTATTTATCAATTAGCACTGGATTTAGGTGTTGAATTTCATTTTAACTCAAAAGTTGAAAAAATAATTATTCAGAACAAAAAAGCAGTTGGAGTTTTTTGTAATAACAAAGATTATTTAGCAGATTATATCATTTCTAATAGTGATGTTGTTTCAACTTATAGAACTTTACTTAAAGATCAAAAGGCTCCTGAAAAAACGTTAAAACAGCCTAGGTCTAGTTCCGCATTAATTTTTTACTGGGGGATAAAAAAAGAATTTCCAACATTAGATTTACATAATATTTTCTTTTCGGACGATTACAAACAAGAATTTGAGCATATTTTTGAAAAAAATAATGTGTACGAAGACCCTACTGTCTATCTGAATATTACTTCAAAAGAAAATCAAGCTGATGCACCTAAAGGCTGCGAAAATTGGTTTATTATGGTGAATGTCCCAAGTAATACTGGGCAGGATTGGGACAATATTATAGAAAAAACGAGAGCTAAAGTTCTTCGAAAGCTTTCCGTTTCTCTTTCCGTAAATATTAAAGATTTAATAGAATTTGAAATGGTCTTGGATCCACGGTTAATAGAGTCTAAAACAATGTCATACCAAGGAGCATTATATGGAGCTTCTAGTAATAACAAGTTTGCAGCATTTTTAAGACACCCAAACTTTAGCCAACAAATTTCAAATTTATACTTTTGTGGAGGAAGTGTTCATCCAGGAGGAGGTATTCCTCTTTGTTTACTTTCTGGAAAAATTGTTTCTGAATTAATTTTAAAAAATACATGATAGCAAAAAACAAAATAGCTATTTCAATTTTAATTATTTGGCTCTTTAATATTTCTGGAATATTAGGTATTCTATCTTCATATTCCGATTGGTTTTTAAAATTAACACCATTAAACTTATTAATTTATTTAGTTCTTATTATTTGGAATCTAGAGCATATATCTAAAAAGTTTTTGATTGCTTTTTCTATACCATTTTTTATAGGCTTCTTAACTGAATATTTAGGTGTTAATTATGGATTACTTTTTGGAACTTATTCATATGGAGAAAATTTAGGTATTAAAATTTGGGGAGTTCCGCTAATGATTTGTGTAAATTGGGCCTTGCTAACATTTATTACTGCTGATTTGAGTAGGCTCATTCATGAAAATATTATTGTACGTTCCTTTTTAGGAGGTTTACTTATGATGATTTTAGATCTCATTATTGAGGTATCGGCACCAAGGTTTGACTTTTGGCAATTTGAAAATAATATAATTCCCCTAAAAAATTATATTGCTTGGTTTGTTATAGGCAGTATAGCACATTATTTATATCATCAAATATCTTTAAAAACAAATACGAAATTATCTATTCATATACTTGTTGCTGTAACGCTTTTCTTTTTCACTTTTTTAATTTTTTGATGAAACAATATGATCATATCATATTAGGAGCGGGCGCTTCAGGGTTGTTACTTGCGTATCGAATGTCACAAGACATTTATTTTGATGATAAAGCAATTTTAATTATCGATCAGATAAAAGATAAAGGGAACGACCGAACTTGGTGTTACTGGGAAGAAGGAACAGGGGAATGGGATGATTTATTAACTAAAACGTGGCATAAAGTGTATTTTGGAAGTGATTCATTTTCGAAAAAAATTACAATTACACCGTTTAGTTATAAAATGATTAGAAGCGAAAAGTTTTATCATAAACTTTGGAGAAGTATTGACCTAAAACCCAATATCACCTTTATTGAAGACAGCGTTAAAACATTCGCAGAAGTAGATAAGAGAGTAAAAGTTGTTACAAATAAATCAACTTATTTTGGATTGAAACTTCTAAATAGTATTCCAAATAAAACAGTCTACGAAACACAACAAAAATACCCTGTTCTGCAGCAGCATTTTATGGGCTGGTTTATAAAAACAAAAACTGACTGCTTTGATGATTCAATTGCTAGCTTTATGGATTTCAATATCCCTCAGAATGGCAACACCCGTTTTATGTACGTATTGCCAATCGATAAAAATAAGGCGCTATTTGAATACACTTTATTTTCAAAAGACTTATTAAAACATTCTGAATACGAAGACGCAATTAAGGATTATTTAAAAGAAAAAAAGATTATAGACTTTGAGATTTTAGAAAAAGAAAATGGAGCTATACCCATGACCTCTTTTAAATTTGAAGAATTGAACTCAAAAAGCATTTTAAATATTGGTACTGCCGGTGGCTGGACTAAAGCAAGTACGGGTTATACGTTTAATAGTACTTCAAAGAAAACGAAAAAGTTAGTTGCGTTTTTAAAAACTGAAAATGATTTGACTCAATTTTCAAAAAGAACTAAATTCTGGTTTTATGACTTGCTTTTTTTAGATGTATTAGCTAATAACAATGCAAAAGGTTCAATTGTATTTGCATCTATGTTTAAAAAAGTGAATGCTAAAACTATATTTAAATTTCTAGATGAAGAGTCTACTTTGTTGCAGGATTTAAAGATCATACTATCGGTGTCTCCCAAAACATTTATGCAGGCAATATTTAAAAGGATTTTTAAAGTCCATGAATTTCCTTTTAAATTAGATTCAAAAACTAAGAGTAAATTATTGAATCGCATTAAAAAATGAAGTCTGAAGACAGACTACCTATGCTCTATTGCTTAAATATCGCTTCGAATGATAGATCATTCAAACTCGATAATTCTTACTCTCAAATTAACCCTGTATTTGACCAAACACAACAGCGTTTGCCTTAATGTTAAACGAATTTGGGAATTCTGAGCCTTGCTTAGATTGCTTAACTTTTCAACCCACATCCTTTTTTAATGTTTTTTCGCTTCGCTCAAAAATAGATGCAAAACACCTATATTCAATACTCTAATCAGAAAAACTATACAAAATAGGACTTCACTTCGGCTTAACTAATCATAAAATATTCTCGCAAAAACCTAGTTTATAATTATTTAACATTTTAACACCATCCTAAAGTAATAAGAAGACAATTATTTTGTTTTTTTGTTGTCGATAAGAAACCATAACAATGAATTTTTTTAGAGAGCATATTAAACGAATCATCCTTCTTATACTATTGGCTTCTTTCAATAGCTCCTATTCTCAAATAAGAAAAGAAAACAAACTACTTATTGGTAGACTAGAGCTTTCTGAAAAAAAGTATAAAAGTGCTATCGATAAATTTAATTATGTAATTAAAAATGAAGAGACTAATTACGAAGCTTATTACTATCGTGGTATAGCAAAACTAGAACTAAGTGATTTTGTTGGTGCAGAATTAGACTTCTCTGAGGCAATTAAATTAAACCCTAGACGAATAGATCACTATATTGTTAGAGCCTCTACAAGAAACCAACTACTTGATTACAAGGGAGCTTTTGACGATTTTAAAAGCGCCATTAAAATAGACTCTTCCTATTCGAGAATTTATTTAAATAGAGCAATAAGTCATATTAATTTACAGGATTTTAACAGTGCTATTAAAGATTGTGAGACAGCTTTATATTTCCACAGTAAGAAAGAATTAGTCTATCTCATTAGAGGGATGTCGGAATTAGGGCTTAAAAATTATTATAGGGCAATTAGTGATTTTAATCTCATCATCAAAAACAATCCGCGAAAAGCAAACACTTACGTAAGAAGAGCCAGTGCATATTATTATATAGAAAAATACGATTCTGCAATTACAGACATTAATAGAGCCTTACACTTAGATGATAAAAGTAGCTATGCCTATTTTCAGCGCGCAATGATTAATGACAAACTCAACAATAAAGATAAAGCTCTTAAAGACTTAAATATAGTTTTAGGAATATCGCCCAACTCTACTTCAGCTTATTATAATAGAGCTTTAATTTATTCAGACCAAGAAGAATACACTTTAGCTTTAAAAGATTATAATAAAGTAATCCTTTTAAGTCCTAAAAACATATTAGCATATTACAACAGAGCATTAATATTTCAACGATTAAAGCAAACAAATTCAGCTCGTAAAGATGTAGAAAAGATAATTGAAATTTATCCAGATTTTGTAGCTGCATACAAATTAAGAGCTTCTCTAAAACAACAAATCGGAGATTATATTGGAGCGAAACAAGATGATCAAACTGCAGAAATTATCAACGATACTAAACTTGATATAACTGATAGTTTAAAAAGACATGAGGAATTAAATATTGCTAAGCTAACTTCGTTTGGTGGCAATAGTAACAATAAGAATGTGGCTCAGATTTCCAATAATGAAATAGCCCTCATAAGTCCTTACTATATTAGCTTATTAGCTTCCACAAAACACAAGAGAATTATTGATTCATGGAATAAAAAAAATGGTGCCTTTTCAGCTTATTTTCTTTTAAATGCTGAAAATAATGACGTAAATAAAGAGCTCAAAAATGAAAAATTAAAAGACTTAAATGAGAAAATTAAAAATAATTTTAATAATGGCGAGTTATTTTTAAAACGAGCAATTATAAGTGCTTCTTTAGACTATTATGACAAGGCAATATTGAACTTTAATAAATCTTTACATTTAGATTCAGACAACTACATGGCCTATTTCGGAAAGGCAAATATGTTATATCAACTAATTAATAAATCTGAAGAAAGTAGCTATACTTTAGAAATGGTAATCAAAGATTATGACAAATGCATTGAACTTAACCCAACCTTTGCTTATGCTTATTTTAACAGAGCTTATTTAAAATTTCAAAACGAAAATTACATAGGTGCTATTGAAGATTATAGTGAAGCCATAAACCAATCTCCTTCATTTGCAGAGGCTCACCTCAACAGAGCTCTTATATTGTTGATTTTAGAAAACAATGATCAAGCTTGTAAGGATTTAAGCAAAGCTGGAGAACTTGGAATGACGAAAGGATACGCTCTGATAAATAAGTATTGTAATAAGTAGTCAGTAGTCAGTAGTCAAAAAAAACAAATAATTATGTCATTTCAGAGGTTCAATAAATCTCATTATTTTTGAAAGTACGATTACTTTATTCCGTTACTCTACTTTCGCAATAATGGACACTGAAAATCACAACAAAAAAAACCGCTAACATTACTGTTAGCGGTTTTTAATATATTATCTAATAAGCGAATCTTATTCAGCAGCTTCTGCTTTCTTTTTTCTAGTAATCCTTCTTTTTGGTTTTTCTTCAATAACTGGCTCTACATAATTAGGATCAAAAGTCGCGTCAACTAAAACTCTACCACAATGCTCACATACAATCACTTTTTTGTGATTTTTAATGTCCATTTGTCTTTGCGGTGGAATCTTATTAAAACATCCTCCACAAGAGTCTCTTTGAATTGTAACTACAGCTAACCCATTTTTTGCGTTACTCCTTATTCTTGTATAAGCAGTCATTAAACGATCATCAATAACTTTAGCAGCCTTATCAGACTTCTTTTGCAACTTATCTTCATCTGCAGAAGTTTCAGCAGTAATCTCTTCTAATTCGTTTTGCTTGTTTTGAAAATCAATCTTTCTACCGTCTAAATATTCTTTTGCTTCTTCTACCTTTTCTTTCTTAGAAGTCAATTGAAATTCTCCCTCTCTAATTCTCTTTTCAGACAATTCGATCTCTAAAGTTTGAAATTCCATTTCTTTAGAAATAGCATCAAACTCTCTGTTATTTCTAACTTTATTTTGTTGCTCTTCGTATTTCTTAATCAAGTTGTTAGCATCAGTAATACCGTTCTTCTTATTAGAAATTTCAGTTGTTAAGTCATCAATACCATTAGTCAGCTTTTCTAACCTCAATGTCAATCCTTCAACTTCATCTTCTAAATCCTGAACCTCTAAAGGAAGTTCACCTCTTACTGTACGTATCTTATCAATAGTAGAATCAATAACTTGTAAATCATACAATGCTTTTAATCTTTCTTCTATTGTTGCTTCTTGTTTAGCCATCTTAAAGGTAATTTAATGGGTTTGTATTTTTTGCTGTTAAACGAACTGCGAAATTAGGAATTTTTTCATTAAGAATCTCATAAATCAACTCACTTGTAAATTGTTCACTTTCATAATGACCAACATCTGCAATAATTATTTGATTATCTGCATCAAAAAATTGATGATATTTAAAATCTCCAGTAATAAAAAAATCCGCACTTGCAGCAATAGCTTTATTGAGTAAAAAACTTCCTGAACCTCCACAGATAGCAACTCTCTTAATCTTTTTACCTTTTAAATTAGTAAACCGTATACAATCTGTTTTTAAATCAGTTTTAATGCGATTTAAAAAATCCATTTCATCTTCCTCAACTTCTAATTCACCAATTACTCCACTCCCCACATTTTGATGTTTATTTGCTAATTGATATACATCATAAGCCACTTCTTCATAAGGGTGAGCTTCTATCAAGCTATTAATTACTTTATTTACTTTATGATTTGGAACAATAGTCTCTATTTTTATTTCTTTTTCTTGATGAAACTGACCTATTATTCCAACATATGGGTTTGTCCCAGTCTTTCCTTTATAAGTACCAATACCTTCAGAATTATAACTACACTCATCATAGTTGCCAATGTTTCCTGCTCCAGAATCAAACATTGCCTGTCTTACTTCCTCTGATTTATCAACCGGACAATAAGTTACTATTTTACTCAACAAACCTTTTTTAGGTTCTAATGTTCTGCAGTTTTTAACTCCAATTTTTTCGGCAATTTTAAAACTTACTCCATTCTGAACATTATCCAAATTGGTGTGAACCGCATAGATTGCAATACCATTTTTTATTGCCTTAATAACTGTTCGTTCTATATAATTATTTCCGTTAAACCTCTTTAACCCAGAAAAAACTATAGGATGGTGAGAAACAATCATGTTACAGTTGGTAGCAATTGCTTCTTCTAAAATCTCTTCTACACAATCCAAACTAATTAAAACACCAGTCACCTGATCATTAGCATTACCAACAATTAACCCTGAATTATCATAAGACTCTTGATATGATAGAGGTGCAAACTCTTCTATAATATTTGTAATATCTTTAACCTGCATAGGATAGTAATGATTAAATGTAAAAATAACTGAATGATCTTATATATTTTTTTTGGAAAATTAAGAATTTATTCAACCTTTTCCTTACCTCTATAAAGCGTTACATCATTTTTTTATAGCGTTAGGATAATTGAAACTTCTGTTCCTGCTATTTCTTTTTTCTTATTATATATTTGATATGGTCCCTTAATTGCGCAATCCTTTTTAGAAATCTTACTTATTAAATTTATTCTAACCTTAGTTAAATCCATGCCTTTAGAATCGTGATGAAGGGTCTTGCCCTTTTTACTCTCCCTACTTGCATCAATTCCAATTCCATCATCAATAATCTTGATTATTAATTTATTCTCCTTTTTAAGTATATCAACTTTTATATTCCCTTTTTGATCTCTTGGTAAAATCCCGTGCCAAATTGAATTCTCAATAAAAGGCTGTAATAACATGGATGGTATCTTAATTGACTGAGGTCCTATCATAGGATCAACGTTAACTTGATAATCAAACTTATCTTGAAACCTCATTTCTTCCAATTTTAAATAAAGGCCAATCCGCTCGATCTCATCTTCTAAATAAATTTCATTTACCAAGGAACTGTCTAAGTTTTTCCGAACCAACTTTGCAAAACTTGAAAGATATTTGTTAGCAGAAATTTTATCTTGTCGATTTATGTAATACTGAATGGAATTTAAGGCATTAAAAATAAAATGTCTGTTCATACTAGAATTAAGAGCTTGTTGCTCCAGTTCTAACATTTTAGATTTATCAATAATTAGTTGAGTTGATCTTCTATCCTCATCTTTCTTTATCTTTCTTTCAACTATTAACCACCCAATTAAAATAACACTAATTAAACACAATAAATAAAACCACCAAGTAAACCAAAAAGCGGGTTCAATAGAAAAAGAAAAGTTTACCGGCCTTGTCCAATTTTTTAAATCTGTAGTTGCAGATAGTTTAAACGTAAAATCTCCTGGAGGGATATTAGAATACGTAACAAATGTAGATGGAGTTATAGGTTGCCAAATCTCATCAAAGCCCTCTAATTTAAATCTGTACTTAACCTTATTCGGACTAGTGTGATAGACCCCAACGAAATCGAATGTTAAGTGATTTTTGTTATAACGTAATTCTAAATCAATTGGTAAATGAGTGCTTTTATCATAACCTTTTGAATAACTCCCTAAATCTTTTTTCTCAAAAAACAATCGAATATCTTTTATCTGAACCTTTGGCAAAGAAGCTGACTCTCCTTTTGAACTAAGCTTATGCTTCATCAAACCATAACTCGTTCCGAACCATAAATTATTTTCACTATCTATAAAAGATGCATTTTGGTTACACTCTAAACTTTTAAGCCCATCAAGATTAGAATATCGTATAAAGTCAGTCGACTCAAAAGTGTCTTTATTTAAAATATTTAATTGATATAACCCAAAATTTGTACCTATCCACAAATTATCGAAAGCATCTAACTCTAAGAAGTTAATATTGTTTGCCGCATAATTCCCAGGAATTTTTATGTTCGATATTTTATTATCGGACAGCATTGACAAGCCATTTGAAGTTCCAATCCAATACACGTCATCTTTACCTTTTAAGATATTCATGACACTTTTACTCTGCAAACCATCTAAATCTGTAAAAACGATAGATTCTTTTGAGTCCACATTGTATTTAAATAACCCATCTGATGAACAAAACCATATGTAAGTCTCATTCTCAATAAATATATCTCTAATATTTTTCCCAATACCCAAATTAGTAATACTATCATTTAATTTATTCAACACCGATACGCCCTCTTTTGTTCCAATCCAAACATTATGATTTGAATCATCTTTGATCGAATAAACTACCTTGGCATTCAAACCCTCATCAAGTGAATATGTTTTAAATTTATTCCCATCAAAGACTGAGACTCCAAATGCTGTTCCCACCCACAAATGCTTTTCCTTAGAGACCATACTACACCATACAGTATTATTACCTAACCCATTATCAGTTGTAAATAACACATAGCCTTTGCTTGTAAAAACTCCTACTCCCTGCCCGTAAGTGGACACCCATAAATTTCTATTAAAATCTTCAAGAACCGACATAACAACATTACTTCCTATAACATCGTTTTCTGTATAACTGATAAAATCTTCGTTAGTAAACTTGATTAAACCACCCCCATCAGAGCCTAAAAACAAATTTCCTTCTTTATCTTCGGCAACAACTTTAATGTTACTATTGTTTAATCCATCTCTCTTCGTGAAATTTTTAACTTCACCCTTGCTATATTTCGAAACACCTTTTTTTGAAACAAACCAAAATGATCCATCCTTTCTTTTGACAAATCCTCTAATATGATTACTAATTAGGCCTGTTTTAACATTGTGCTCAACACATAAGCCACCTCCTAATTGAAGTACACCTTTACCGTAAGTTGAACACCAAACATTATTCTCGGAATCAACAAAAACTTGAGTTGCATTAACATCCGGAATAGTATCCTTTATATTTTTTTGTGAATCAATAATTGATAAACCATTTCTAGTCGCCAACCAAATATTATCCCTATCATCAATACATATACTTCTTATATAATTATTATCCTCTCCTTTGGGAAGTACTAAATAGTTAAATCTAGTGTCATCCAGATATACCAATCCGCCTCCATCAGTAGCAAACCATATTTGATTTGATCGATCCTCCGCAATAGACAATACAACACTTTGACTTAAAGCTTCCTTGAATTGAAAATTCTTAAATCCATTCCCATCATAAACAGTCACTCCTCCTCGAGAACCTATCCAAAGATTCCCTTTACTATCTTTAAAAATTGAGTTAATTTGGTTATCTAACAACCCATCATCTGTCGAAAAATTTTCGAAATTTATTCCATCAAATTTTGATAACCCACCTAGAGTTCCGAGCCAAACATAACCATCGTCATCTTGACAAATAGCACGCACCTGAGATTGAGCAATCCCCTCTGCAACAGAGTAGCTTATAAAATTATACTGCTGAGAAAACGCGGAAATTGAAACAATAAAACCGCAAATTAATAAAAGAAGTTTATTCATTAATTTCTTAAAAAGTTTTAATAGCATTTATAAATCCAGAAAGCTTTCTTCTTGCTACTGGAATAGCTTCTCCTGTGTCCATAATTGCAACATTACCCTCATGTCTGTTAAACTCTTTTAAATGATGTCTTGTATTAATTATATGAGATTTATGTACCCTGAAAAATGTATCTGGATCTAGCACCTTTTCATATCGAGCAATAGTCATGCTACTCACACATTTTTTACCATTAGACAAAAATATTCTTGTATAACTTTCGTCTGCCTCTAAATGAATAATATCTTCAGCTTTAATAATTTCATAGCCACTTAAGGTTGGAACAGCAATAGTATCAGATTTACTATCATTTTTATATTCATTTAACAATTGTTTTATCATTCCAAAATCAACATTACTAGAGCCCTCAGCATTATTAGTACTAATCTTAGCAACTGCCGCTTGTAGATCTTCAATATCTATTGGCTTTTCCAAATAATCAATAGCTCCAGCTTTTAATGCTTTTAACGCAAATTGATTATGTGCTGTAATAAAAATTACTGAAAAATTCTTATCCTCTAATGAGCTTAGTAATTCAAAGCCATCTTCATTTGGCATATTTATGTCTAAAAATAATAAATCTGGATTATTATTGGCTATTAAAGTTCGGGCTTCTGCTGCCGAACCGGCTTCTGCAACAACATTTATCTCGGGACAAAAATCAGTTAATATTAACTTTAGATTTTCTCTAGCATTTTGTTCATCATCAATAATCAGAGTATTAATAGCCATAATAAAGAGTTTAGTGTTTTCTAAATTTACGGAAAGGTTATGCAAAGGTTTAAAGAAACTACCAAACGGTAGTTAAAACAAATTGAACGGTAGCTAAAACAAATTAACCAGTTATAAAGATCTTATTATTTTAACAAATTCTGGAACTCGAGCTCGAGCAACTGACAAATTAACTCCTGTTTTCATTACGGCAAAATGTCCGTCATCTTGCAAGTAATCCGTTAAATGAGTTAGATTAATTACATATTTTTTATGAATTCGATAGAATTTTTTTACATCCAGAATCTCTTCATAAACCTTTAGAGTTCGGGTATCAAAAAAAGTGGTGCCATCTGTAAAATGAATATTAGTACAATTGCCATCGCCTTCTAAATAAAGAATTGAAACATCCGCTATAATCTTAATCCCTTTAGAATGTGATATTGTAATTTTATTAGATTCATTTTGATAATAGATATTATCAGAAAAGTTTTTAATTGATTCTAAGTAACTATCTAGGTTAGACGAATCTTGAGAAAAAAGCTCCTTATAGTTTAACAATTTATCTCGAGCTGATATTAAATCATCAATATCTATAGGTTTTAATATATAATGTATCGAATTTGCATTAAACGCTTTAATAGCATAGTCCTTAAAAGCAGTTACAAAAACAATTTGAAAATTATTAGACTCAACATCTTCTAGTAAATCCAAGCCCTCTTCGCCACTTGGCATTCTAATATCAAGAAATACAGCTTCTGGTTTTTTCTCCGCTAGAAGAACTCTAGCCTCTGCAATATTCTGACCCGTTCCAACGACTTCAATCTCTGGGCAAAAATCTGCCAGCAACATTCGCAGGTTCTCTCTTGCCAAATACTCATCATCAATTATTATTGCAGTTATTTTTAACATTTATTTACTGCCAAAAATTCTAACAAAAAACGATTTTTTCTTACCACTTCTTTGTCTATTTACAGCTTTTGATCTCTTAGCTTGTTTTTTCATTCTCTTTTTAACTGCCTTAGTTTGAATATTCCGGTGTCTCTCTCGGCCTTCATCCATAGCCTTTTCTCCAGCTTTCTTCTTTGCAACCTCTTGCTTAGCTAGCATTTTTCTTCTATTCTTTATCATTTTAGTTTCTTGAGAAAACAAGGAAAGTGATAATGATAAAAATGCAATCGCTACGATATATTTAAATCCCTTCATAATCGTTCTATTTCAATTAAAATCGAATTTACTAATTTTACCCAACAAATGAACAACTCGCTTTACATATTACTATTAGCATTAACTTTTTTAAGTTGCAGTAAAGATGATAATGCAAACATACCACTAGTTGCTGTAAATTATACTATATACACTAATGACCCTGCCTATAATGCAGTTTCTACACCAGGAACTTGGATGTATTTAAATGGAGGGTCACGTGGGATCATTCTTTACCGAGCATCAAATGCCGAATTTAAAGTTTACGATAGACATTGTACTTATGATTCAGACAATAACTGCGCCCTCGTTTCTGTTGAAGCATCTAACATATCAGCAAAAGATGATTGTTGTGGTTCTCAATTTTTAATAACTGATGGTTCTGTAATTAAAAACCCTGCAAGCCTACCTTTAAAACAATACAAAAATTCTTATGACGGAAGTGTATTGAGAATTTTCAATTAAAATTCATTAACTATTTTATTACAAAAAAAGCCCCAACTTTCGCTGAGGCTTTTCAATATATAAGAATTACTTCCTAATATCTGTAGTGATCCACTTTATATGGACCTTCAACTTTCACATCGATATAATCAGCTTGTTCTTGAGTTAATTCTTCTAACACAACACCAATTTTAGCTAAGTGCAATCTTGCTACTTTTTCATCTAAATGCTTAGGTAACATGTAAACTTCGTTTCCGTAAGCAGCAGTGTTATTCCATAACTCTAATTGAGCTAAAACTTGATTTGTAAATGAGTTACTCATTACAAAAGAAGGATGCCCAGTTGCGCAACCTAAGTTAACCAATCTACCTTCAGCTAAAACAAAAATGATGTTTCCGTTAATATCATACTGATCAACCTGTGGCTTAATAGTATCTTTTGAATTACCATATTTACCATTTAACCAAGCCATATCAATTTCGTTATCAAAATGTCCGATATTACAAACAATAGTTTGATCTTTCATTGCTTCGAAATGCTTTCCTGTAATAATGTTAAAGTTACCAGTAGTAGTTACAATAATGTTAGCTTCCTTACAAGCATCATCCATTTTCTTAACCTCAAAGCCATCCATTGCAGCTTGTAAAGCACAAATTGGATCAATTTCAGTTACAATTACTCTTGCACCAGCACCAACTAAAGATGCTGCAGAACCTTTTCCTACATCACCATATCCAGCAACAACAGCAACTTTTCCAGCCATCATTACATCAGTAGCTCTTCTAATAGCATCTACTAAAGACTCTTTACATCCGTATTTGTTATCAAATTTAGATTTAGTAACAGAATCATTTACATTGATTGCTGGCATTACTAAAGTTCCATTTTTCATTCTATCATATAATCTGTGAACTCCAGTTGTAGTTTCTTCAGACAATCCTTTAATTCCTTCACACAATTCAGGGTACTTATCAAACACCATGTTTGTTAAATCTCCACCGTCATCTAAAATTAAGTTCAATGGCTTACCATCTTTAAAGCCCGTAATTGTTTGATCAATACACCAATCAAAATCTTCATCTGACAATCCTTTCCATGCATAAACAGGAACTCCTGTTGCAGCAATAGCTGCAGCAGCCTGATCTTGTGTAGAAAAAATATTACAAGAAGACCATGTAACCTCAGCACCTAAAGCTGTTAATGTTTCAATCAAAACTGCAGTCTGAATAGTCATATGCAAACAACCAGCAATTCTTGCTCCAGCTAATGGTTTAGAGGATCCAAACTCTTCCCTTAAACTCATTAAACCTGGCATTTCTGCTTCAGCAATTTTTATTTCTTTTCTTCCCCATTCTGCTAAAGAGATATCTTTAACTTTGTAAGGTAACTTTTCCACGTCTGTGCTCATTCGTATATGTTTTTAATAATTTAAGAAATACAAATTTAAGAAATAACCTAACACCAATTTAAAAATGCCTGTTTATCAGACTAAAAACATATCAGACAGTATTATTCTTGGAGTCTGGAAAATCACAGAACAGAAAGAAGAACTACTAAAACAGCTACTTAAAATAGGGTTTGATGAATCTACTATTTACCAAACAAAAAATGAACAACGCCTAAAACAATGGTTAGCTACAAGACTTTTATTATCTAATTTTTTTAAAAAAACTGCTATTATTTATGATGAATTAGGAAAGCCTTATTTAGATAATGATTGGAGAATATCAATTTCTCATTCTAATGAATTTGTGTCCATTATCCTCAACAAAAAAGATGCTTGCGGAATTGACATAGAAAAGGTCTCTGATAAGATTGCCAGAATAAAACATAAATTCCTAAATCCTTTAGATTTAGAAAACGTAATTACACCTAAACACCTAACATTATATTGGGGAGCTAAAGAAGCACTTTATAAATACTACGGAAAAAAAGAAGTCTTATTTATAGAAAACTTATTTATAGAAGAATTTTCAGAAAACAACACTTCGTTTAAAGGCAGAATTGACATGCCTGATTTTAAGAAAACCTTACTTATGAAATATGAAATAATAGAAGGTTTCATACTAACATACACCTTGTAATTCTTAATTTCGCTAAAGAATGACAGATAATAACGTATATAAATCGATAATCAACAACTTTAACAATAAGGTTAAAATGTTTGGTGTGCTAATTGACCCTGACAAACAGAATGTTAGAGAACTATTAGAGACTGTTAAATTTTGTAACGAATCTGATGTAGATTATTTTTTTGTTGGTGGAAGCCTGATCACTCAAGGTGATATGCAAAAAACAACTAGACTTATTAAAGAGAATTCTAAAAAACCAATAATTATTTTCCCTGGAAATCCCGATCAGATTTCTAATTATGCTGATGCTATTTTATTTTTATCGCTAATTTCAGGAAGAAATCCTGAGTTTTTAATTGGCCATCAAGTTGCAGCAGCCCCTATACTTAAGAAAACTAATCTTGAAGTTATTCCAACAGGATATTTACTGGTTGATTGCGGAACCACCACAACAGCTATTTATGTTAGTGATACCAACCCAATCCCACACAATAACGCAGAAATTGCTGCAAACACAGCTTTAGCTGGAGAATATTTAGGCTTAAAATTAACCTATATAGATGGCGGAAGCGGAGCAAAAAAATGCATTTCTAATACTATGATCTCTAAAACACGAGCAGCACTAACTGGCCCTTTAATTATTGGCGGAGGAATTAGAAC
>CAJWVX010000065.1 GCA_913048175.1 uncultured Flavobacteriales bacterium
ATAACTTTACTCCAACAACAGGTTGTAATACTAATGCTACTATGGATATAGTTGTAATTGCTTATACAACTCCAACATTTATACAAGCTGGACCTTATTGTATTGGAGATACGCCTGCAACTCTTCCAACTACATCTGATAACGGTATTGCTGGAACTTGGGATGCTGCAATATCTACTGCGAATGCTGATACTATTACTTATAACTTTACTCCAACAACAGGTTGTAATACTAACGCTACTATGAATGTAGCTGTAAGAGCTTATACAACTCCAACATTTATACAAGTTGGACCTTATTGTGTTGGCGATACACCTCCTAATTTACCAACTACATCTGATAACGGTATTGCTGGAACTTGGGATGCTACAATCTCTACTGTGGCTGCTGGAACAATAACTTATAATTTCACTTCTGATCAAGGACAATGTGCATTCGATACTACAACTATTATTACCACTAACGATTTACCGATTATTACTACTAGTAATGATACTTCAATTTGTATAAATCAAATTGCGAATTTATTTGCAACCGGTGCTGTTACTTATCTTTGGAATAATAGTATTGGAAATGATCAATTACAAACTGTTTCACCTAACGAGACAACAACTTATCTTGTTATTGGAACTGATATTAATAGTTGTAGTTCAACGAATACTATTCTAGTAACAATAGATAATAGCATATGTTTTAATATCCCTAATGTGTTTTCACCAAATGGTGATGGTAAAAATGATACATGGGTATTAAGAGGTATGGAAGACTATTCTGATGCAACTATAGCAATTTTTAACAGATGGGGAAGTGAAATATTTAACACTTCCAATACTCAAAACTTTTGGGATGGTACATATAACGGAACAAACTCTCCTGCGGCAACTTACTATTACTTTATTGATTTAGGTGATGGTAGTGATCCAATTAACGGAACAGTTAACATAATTAGATAAAATAAGAAATCATGAAAAAGATATTAATTACATTATCAATAGTGTTTATGGTTACTGGACTATTTGCACAACAAATTCCGATAACGAGTCAATATATGTTTAACGACTACTTATTAAACCCTGCTGTTGGAGGAAGTTTAGATTATACGCCTATTGCACTTTCTGTTAGATCACAATGGTCTGGATTGGAAGGAGCTCCTGAAACACAATTTTTAGGTGGTCATACCAAAATAGGAAATAAAATAGGTGTTGGAGGTTATATTTTTAAAGATGAAACTGGACCTATTTCAGAACAAGGAATCCAGTTGTCCTATTCATACCATTTAAGTGTAGGTGAAAATTCAAATCTATCTTTCGGCTTAGGAGGAATTATTTTTAACCACTCTATTTCCACAGCTAAATTAAAATTTGATGAACCTGATGATAACGCTCTGAGTAATATTAGACAAAAGGCTATTTCACCAGATGCTAGTTTTGGTATTTTATATTATACTAAAAAGTATAAAGTAGGATTATCTATACCTCAAATATTTCAAAACAAAATTTACGATAACTATACAAGTGTAAATGAAAACAATTTAACAAGACACTATCTTTTACATGGAGAAATAAGTTTTGAAGTAAATGACAAAATAGATTTAGTGCCTGGTGCTTTAGTAAAAGCAGTTTCTGGAGCTCCAATGCAATTCGATATTAATCTAAAAACTATTTATCAAAAAAAATATTGGTTAGGTCTTTCTTACAGACATGATGCTGCAATTGTTGGAATGCTTGGTCTAACATATAAAAACATTCAATTTGGATATGCTTACGATTTTGTTATGACAGACATTAAAGACTATTCTTCTGGAACTCATGAGTTCCATTTAGGCCTTGTAATAGGAAAAACTAAAACAGAGACTGCATCTAGGTTTAACTAATTATAACGAGTACAAAAAAGGGACTTCAAATTGAAGTCCCTTTTTTGTTTGCTATAAATTTTAAATTTAATTCTTAATCATCTTAAGATAATGCTTGATCTGTATGATAAGGAATTTAAGTTTTCTATTCTCTTCGATATCTATAACTAAATCACAAACATTATTATGATAAAAACCTTTAACTCCAACTTTAAATTTAGCCGAAGATAATGCCGATATGTATTCAATAGGAAAACAAGCCTCTGTATTCAAATCAATTAAAATACTAAATGGTTTTTTAATAAAACTTTCCACATCGTTCCCTTTGGGTATAAAAGCTTTAGAAATATTTCTCTTATCAAAAAAAGTATAGTTTAAATGTGGTTTAACAATATCTGAAGAGTCTTTAGATTCAATAAACCCCAAGGATATCACATCCTTACGTTCTTCTTTTAAGTATTGTATAAATTTCTTTACTATTTCAGAGTCATCACGATTTGTTGCATTATAAATCACTCCAATAGTTGATGCTTTTTCTATACTAAATGCTTTAACCTTTCGCTTTAAACGTTTAGTTTCTTTGTTTAACCAAAAACGACCAATTTTTTCTTGTATGTTACTAATTGCGATCATCTTAGGACTATTTTATCGATTAAGTTTCGTCCTATTTTTCTGTTTAGCTTCTCTACAATACCTTCTTTAACATAATTTAGTTCTTGCTTTAACGAGGCAGAATCTAGTTTAATATAAAGTATTCTCTTATTAACAGCTATTTTCTGAGTGTGATTAGCAAACATCTGCCCAACCAAATCTTCATATATTTTGATAATTTCAATTTCATCTAGCTGATCTTGATAACCATAAGCTTTCAGCAACTGATCAATTGTTTTCTTTAATGGTGAATCTTTAGACACTAATAACCTCCCCTTGTTCTATCTTAAAGGATTTAAAATTAATATTCTCTTTTGCTAAAATCTTTGGAATCCGTTCTAAACTAGTATCTGTAATAAATACCTGACCAAAATCTCCACT
Organism: uncultured Flavobacteriales bacterium; assembly: GCA_913048175.1. Taxonomy (GTDB): domain Bacteria; phylum Bacteroidota; class Bacteroidia; order Flavobacteriales_E; family Vicingaceae. The sequence continues at coordinate 2,885 of CAJWVX010000065.1, forward strand.
ACCAACAATCCCCATCAGCTCCTCCATTCTTCTGCCATCTAATTTGTCGTAAATATCATCAAGTAATATAGTTACACTTTCTTTACTAATGTTTTGAATCAACTCTGCTTGAGCTAGTTTTAATGCCAATAAATAGGTTTTTTGCTGACCTTGAGAACCAAACTTTTTTAACTGTAAACCACCAAGGTTAAATGTTAAATCATCTTTATGAACTCCTATATTACTATAATGATTCCCTCTATCTTTAGCTATGTTCTCTTTTAACAAATCAATAAAATCACCATCATTTAATTGAGACCTATATTCTAATTCAACTTTTTCTTGATCTTTACTAATTTGCGTATAGTATTTCTGGAAAATTGGAGTGAAATCATCAATAAAACTCTTACGTGACTGGTAAATTGAATTGCCATACTGAACCAATTGATCATCCCAAACATCCAATGATTCTTGATCAAAGTTCCTATTTAGCCAAAAGGATTTTAGTAATAAATTTCTATGATTTAATGCTTTATTATAAGCTAACAAGCTACTTAAGTAAGATCTATCATACTGAGAAATAATGCCATCAACAAACTTTCTTCGTGTTTCGCTTCCATCAATAATTAATAAAATATCTAATGGTGTTATTATTACCAAGGGGATGCTACCAATATGATCGGCTAATCTTTCATAGCTTTTTTTATTTCTTTTAAACTGTTTTTTTTGATTTCGTTTTAATCCGCAATAAATAACCTCTTCTTTATCTTTATTTTGATAATAACCTTCAACAACAAAGAACGGAGATTCGTGTTTAATGTTCTGACTATCTATTGGGTTAAAGTAACTTTTACAAAAAGATAAGTAATAAATAGCATCTAACAAGTTAGTCTTACCCTCACCATTGTTGCCTAGGAAGCAATTTATCTTATCAGACAACTCTAATTGAGCTTCCTCATAATTTTTAAAATTGAGTATAGAAAGTTGCTTTAAAAACATGATGCAAATTTAGCCGTTAAAATTGTTAATCGAGTGAAAAAAAGCTATTTTTGCTTACTTAAAAATACGAATCACGAAATGAGTAAGAATACAGAAGAAAACGAAGAGTTAATTGTAGACGTTCAGGAAGTTTATAGTAAAACAGAGACTTTTATCGAAAACAATAAAAAAGTAATGTCAGGAGTTATTTTTGCCGTTATTGTTGTTGTTGGCGGTTATTTTGGATATAAAAAAATGGTTATAGCTCCAATGGAGTTAGAAGCTCAATCTGAAATGTTTATGGCTGAAAAGTATTTTGAACAAGATTCTTTGCAATTAGCAATTAACGGAGATGGTTTAAATTATGGGTTTATTGATATTGCTGATGAATACAGCGGAACAAAAGCTGCAAATTTAGCTCACTATTACTTAGGTCTTTGTTATAGAAATACTGGAGAGTACGAATTTGCTATTGATGAATTAAAGAGTTTTAGCTCTGATGACATTATGATTAGTACTGTTGCTTTAGGTGCAATTGGTGATTCTTATATGGAATTAGGAGATATTGATGCTGCAATCAAATATTATGGAAAAGCTGTTAAACACGGTGATAACAAATTAACTTCTCCAATCTATTTATTTAAAGCTGGTATTGCTTGTGAAGATGCTCAAGACTTTTCTGGAGCTGAAAAAAACTACAAAGCTATCAAAGCTGATTATCCAGACTCTAGAGAAGCACAAACAGTAGATAAATATATTGCAAGAGTTGAAGCTTTAAAGTAAAAATCACTTTAAAATTGTTCAATGCTATAATTTAAAGATGTAACCATGTATTGTTACATTAAAAAATTGCTCAATTAATTTAACATGGCTACAGTAAATAATAATTTATCAGAATACGATATAAATTCAGTTCCGAATGCTAGTAAAATGGCATTCGGAATTGTTGTTTCTGAGTGGAACGAAAAGATTACTAAAGGCCTTTTAAATGGTGCTTACACTACCCTTTTAAAACACGGAGCAACAGAAGAGAACATTAATGTTAAGTTTATCCCAGGTGCTTTTGAACTACCTTTAGGTGCTCAAATCATGTTAGAAAAAACAAATGTTGATGCTGTTATCTGTTTAGGAAGTGTTATCCAAGGAGAAACAAAACATTTCGATTTTGTATGTGAAGGAGCTGCTCTTGGGATTAAGGATGTATCTTTAAAATACAACAAACCAGTTATCTTTGGTGTATTAACAGATAATAACGAACAACAAGCAATTGATCGTTCTGGTGGAAAACATGGAAACAAAGGTGATGAAGCAGCCATTACAGCTATTAAAATGGTTGATTTCCAAAAGAACTTATAGAAACTTATTTGATACAAATAGTTGCATAAGCCGTTTTTAACGGCTTTTATTTTACCCTAAAACAATGTCTAACCTTATATTCTTTAGAGAAAAACAGCTTTTAACACAAGATGAGCTAGCTGAAAAATCTGGAGTTTCTGTTAGAACTATTCAGCGTATTGAGGCTGGAGCAAATTTAAAAGGGCATACACTTAAATCAATTGCTTTAGCGCTAGAAATAAACCCGGATGAATTAACTAATTCATTACAAGAAGAAGAAAAGAAAATCAACTACCCACTTATTAAATTCATTAACCTTTCTTCTTTACTATTCTTTATTCCATTAGCAAATATTATTGCCCCATTATTAATAATCCATTTAAAAAAGGAAAAGAATATCTTAACGAAGCAAATTGTATCAGTACAAATCATGTGGACAATTGCATCTCTTGTTCTATTCTTAATCACACCATTTATTCAAAAATGGTTTTCGCTAAGCAGACAATTAATTCTAGTGGTATTGATGGTGATTATCCTTTCAAATATTTACATTATCATTAGAAATACAATAGAAATTGATAAGAACAGAAAACTATATATTAAACTGAAATTCAGCTTCATATAGTATTTGTCAGCAAATTGTCGGCTTAATGTCAGGCAATTCTGCATCTATTCTAATTCATATTTTCTGACTATTGCATTGTTGTTTAACCAAACTCAATTTTCAATAGCAATGAGACATTTCAATATTATTTCGACTATCGTATTACTAGTAATAACTAATACTAGTAAAGCGCAATCAAACAAAGATTCAAATCTTTATAATACCATTTATAAACTGGATAGTTTACTTTTTGTAGAAGGTTTCAATAATTGTAACTTACAACTAGTTGACAGTTTATTAACTGAAGATTTTGAATTCTACCATGATAAAAACGGTAAACAGAATAAGAAAATGTTCTTAACTACTTTTAAAGAAAGTATTTGCTCTACACCTAATAGAAAACCAATTAGAAAATTAGTAGATGGAAGTATGGAGGTCTTTCCATTGTATAACGAAGGAGAAATATATGGTGCAATTCAAAATGCAACACATGATTTCTATATAAAAGAACCAGAAAAAGAACTATACAAAACGAATTTAGCTCTTATCACTCATTTATGGTTATTGGATGGTAAAACATGGAAACTTAAGAGATCTTTAAGTTACGATCATCAAATACCTAAACCAAATTACGGAGTTAAATTTGAATCAAATTTTAATCAAGAACTATTTATTAGCGACAATGATATTGAAATACTAATAAAACAACATAAGATTCCATCTTTAGGAATTGGATATATTAACGAAGGAAAATTACAACAAGTAAGATTGTTTGGCGAAAAAGGTAATGGAAATCCAGTAGATTATAACACTATCTATAAAATTGCATCTCTAACAAAACCAATTACTGCTATTATTACTCTAAAACTAGTTGAACAAGGTTTATGGGACTTAGACGAGCCTATTTACAAGTATCATATTGATAAGGATGTAAAGAATGCTCCAGAGTTAGAGAAACTTACAACAAGACATATATTAAGTCATCAATCAGGTTTTCCTAACTGGAGATATTTAAATGAAAAAAACGAACTTACTTTCGAGTTTGAGCCCGGAACTAAATTCCAATACTCGGGTGAAGGTTATGAATATTTAAGAAAAGTTTTAGAAAAAAAGTTTAACAAAGGATTGGAAGATCTAGCCGAAGAACTGTTGTTTAAACCACTAAAAATGAACAACACTCACTTTTACTGGAACAGTAAGGTAAATGAAAATGATTACGCTATTTCTCATGACGAAAATGGAAATATTATAACTAATGAAAAATATACCGAAGCTAATGCTGCTGCCAACCTACTAACTACAGTTCAAGATTATGGAAACTTTATGGTTCATATATTAGATGGAGCTGGACTATCAGATAGTTTATATCAACAATTTATAACACCTCATTCTAACAAATCTGAAGGCATAGATTGGGGATTAGGCTGTCAGTTATTATTTGATTTAAATAAAGATAAAGAATACGCAATTATGCATGGTGGCGGAGATTACGGATTAAAAACAATCATGTTAGTTCTACCCAAATCTAAAAAAGGTCTCTTGATCTTTAGTAATTCAGAAAATGGAATGGTTGTTTGGCGAAAAATTATAGAAGAATATTTTGATGATATTGGTAAAGAAATTACCAGAAGAAACTTAAGCCAATAAACTTATTTGATCTCAAAAAATCTAAATCAATCGACTGTTTATATTGTTATATTTGGTATTCAGAATATGTACAAACATAAAAACAGACTCAATTATGAATAAAGGAATGATTAAAGTAAGTGTTTTGTACACAAATATTGAAGATAAGAGTTTTGATATGGACTACTATTGTAATACTCATATTCCGATGGTTAAAGAATTATTGGGAGATGCTCTTAAAGGAGCTACGGTTGAAAAAGGTTTAGGGGGAGCATTTACAGGTTCTAAAGCATCTTATATTGCTATGGGAAACATGTACTATAACTCTATAAAAGAGTTTCAGACTGCTTTTGGACCAAATGCCAAACAAATTATGGACGATTTACCAAACTTCACAGATATTGAACCTGTAGTTCAAATTAGTGAAGTTTTGATTTAATATAAAGAAGATTTAAATTACTACGAGTGTAAATAAAGTAGCCCAAACATTAGTTTTTTCTTTTGTAACCATTGGTTGTTAATAGAAATAAGGAGTACTCTTAATCCAGTCTATTCACCTCTATTTTACTAGCACCAGTTATAGTGATAGTCGCTTTTTGGTAATCATATTCAGTTGCATCTTTAATAATATTCTCAATATACTTCTGTGGGTTTCTATCAATGTAAGGAAACCAAGTACTGTGTATTTGAATCATTATTTTATGCCCTTTTTTAAAGGTATGTAAGATATCTTGTAACTGAAAATTTACATCTGCAGAAACATTAGGTTCAAAAGGTTCTGGTTTATCAAAACCATTTCTGTAACGTCCTCTCATCACTTCTGCCCTAACTAGCATCTGGTAATCACCCATTTTAATGTTCTTTAGGTTGTGCTTATATTCTGGATGATCTGTAGGATGAACATCAATTAATTTCACAATAAAATCAGCATCGGTAGAACTTATAATCACATTTAGTTTTGCCATAATTTCACCAGCAAGCGTTACATCTTCTGTAAGTGTTTCTGTTGAAAATGTTAACACATCATTACGTTTAGAAGCATGTCTTTGATCATCACTCATGTAAGGTTTTGGTGTAAATCTTAACCCTTCAATTTCTGACCGATAAGGAACAGGTTTCATAGGATCACTAATATAACTGAATGTTGCAGTTTCATCTTGCTCTCCATCAATTGAAAGTGTTTCTTTAGCTCCAAAAGTTAAATTGGTTTTTATGGTTTCTTTTGGTGGCCATGAATCAAAAGCTCTCCACTCTTTTTTACCCGTATCAAAAATAGAAGCCTCAGGCAAATTAGGTTTTCTATCTTCCTTTAAAACGGATGTAAAAAACTCATACTCTATTTCCTTTTGATAATAAGTAGAAATGCTATCTCCAAAATAGATATGATTTACTGCCTGAAATCCTTTTTCTCTTGCCCAATTACCGTGACTCCAAGGTCCCATAACAATCATATTATTTGCATTTGGACTTGTCTCTTCAACTTTTTTGTAAATGTTTAAAGGGCCATATAGATCTTCAGCATCAAAGAAACCTCCAACGGTAAGTACATTGTGATTAACGCCTTCTAAATGTTGAATTATTCCTCTTTCTTGCCAAAACTCATCGTAATTAGGATGTTCAACAACTTGTTGCCAAAAGAAGTTCTCTTTATAATATTTGTCAACATTTTTTAGAGGACCTAAATCTAAATGCCATTGATATCCATCAACTACTTTTTCATCTATAAATTGATCCCCATACCACCCTTCCTGTACTTTTCCATTTTTTTGCATCCCAAAAACAGGATATGCTAATAAATACGATTGTGTAGTTGCTCCATTATGATTAAAATCATCAAAATAAAAATCTCCAATTGGTGCTTGCGGACTAGATGCAACTAATGCCGGGTGTGCATCTGGTAAAGCTGCTGCAGTATAAAAACCAGGGTAAGATATCCCCCATTGACCTACTTTCCCGTTGTTCCCTTTTATATTTTTTATTAACCAATCTACAGTATCATAAGTATCAGAACTTTCATCTACATCACTTTTTTTATTGCCTTTAATATTAGGTCGCATATTATCAAATGTACCTTCAGACATGTATCTTCCTCTAACATCTTGATAAACAAAAATATATCCATCTTCCATTAAATATTTTGATGGTCCAATGTTTGTTTTAAATGAATTTACTCCATAAGGCTCTATATTGTAACATGTTCTCTGCATCATTATAGGATACTTTTTACTTTTATCTTTTGGAGAATACACTTGTGTGAAAAGCGTTTTTCCATCGCGCATTTCTATTTCAAACTCCTGTTTATCGTAATTCAATTCAGGATATAGTTTTCCTTCTTGAGCGTTTACTGTAAAGGAAAAAAATAACAGTATAAGTAATAATTTGATAGTAATTTTCATAGCGTTAAATATAATTATTTGATTGTAGAATTAAGCATAAGTAACTAAAGATAGAATTAGAAGTTCTGTATATTTGATAACAAACAAAAAAAAATTATGACTATCAGATTAATTATATTTTTAGCTATCAATTTTAGTGCACTTGCATTAGGTGGTTTCTTTACAGGCAAAGGAGTTCCATCAGACTGGTATGTAAGTTTAAACAAAGCTCCCTGGACTCCGCCAGGTTGGTTTTTTGGAACAGCATGGACTTTTATAATGATCTGTTTTTCAGTTTACATGTCTTATTTATGGCCTGATACTGAAAATAAAAACTTACTTATAGGCCTATTTACTATTCAGATAGTACTAAATATTGGGTGGAATCCAACCTTCTTTTACTACCAAAATGCGTTGGGTGGCCTTATCATTATTAGTGGACTTACAGGATTAATTGGATTTATGCTGTTTTTTTATTTCCCAGTAATAAAACTTAAATCTATTTTAATAGCTCCCTATTTAATTTGGCTACTTATTGCAACTTCTTTAAATGCTTATATTTTATTAAAAAATTAAATACTAAATACAGCAACATGAGTTTTAACATTAACAAAATAGAATCACAAAAAGGAAAAATAGCAATAGTTACGGGCGCTAATTCTGGACTTGGTAAAGAAATTACAATTGGTTTAGCCAAACTTAATGCTAAAGTAATAATGGCTTGCCGAAATATTAAAAAAGCAGAAAGTACTAAGCTAGAAATTCTTAAAACTATTCCATCTGCTAATATTGAAATTATGGAATTAGATCTCAACAGTTTAGATAGTGTTAGAAGTTTTACAAAATCTTTTTGTGACCAACACCAACAATTAAATTTTTTGATTGAAAATGCAGGAATTATGATTCCTCCTTTTACAAAAACAGAAGATGGTTTTGAAAGTCAATTCGGAGTGAATTACTTAAGCCATTTCTTATTAACCAATTTATTGATGCCTATTTTAGGTAAAACAGAAGATGCTAGAATAGTTACAACAAGTAGTATTGCACATAAAACTGGTTTTATTGATTTCGATAATTTAAATTCTGAAAATAGTTATTCTAAAATGGAAGCTTACAGACAGAGTAAACTAGCTTGTTTAATATTTGCTTATGAATTACAACGAAGATTGACTGAGGCAGGCAGTAACGTAATTGCTTTATCATCACACCCAGGAGTATCTAAAACCAACTTATTTTATAATTTACCTAAGCTTATACAGTTATTAACTAGTCCACTAGTGCCATTTTTTACTCACTCTCAAAAAAAAGCGGCACTACCAATGCTTTATGCAGTTTTAGGTAAAGATGTAAAGGGTGCTGATTATATGGGACCTACAGGATTTAGAGATATGATAGGCAATCCAGGAAAGGTAAATCCTGAACCACATGCTAAAGACAAACCTATTGCGAAGAGATTGTGGGAAGTTTCAGAAAAACTAACGGGACAAAAATTTGATTTGACACTATAATTTTTTAGATTCTTACAGCTTCTAACTTTAATATTAACAGCACTTTCAATAAATCTTAGTTTTAGATGACTAAAATAGCGCCATTATTTTTATTATATTTGAAAACAGATGATGTGAATACGTACATTGATAAATAGATAATATTATGGGAAAAGGACAAGATGCTAAGAAAAGTGTTAAAAAAGAAGCTGGTAAAACTGCAAAAGAAAAAAAAGCTGAAAAAAAACTAAAAAAGGCTGGTAAAAGTTAATTATTCCAATAGATAAGAATTCTAAGCTAAATAAAATAGCGGTTTGGTATTAATTTCCAAATCGCTATTTTATTATAAATCACTTAAAAAACAAGAAATAAAAATCCCCTATAACTATTAGCATATATGGCTTCAAATAACATACTATATTTGGGATACAGATAAACCTTACTTTAAGTATATAGACAATTAAAACAGAATGAAGACAATCACATTGCCAGATGAATTAAGCTTGAATTCATCTATGTCTATTCAAATTTATGATTACGAGAGTAATCAAGAAATATCAAAACAAGAAATAATACTCAATAAAAACACTTTTAGTTTTTTACAAGAAGGAACAAAAGAAGTCTTTTTTGACAATTCTTCCTATTCCATTAATAACTCCCAATTTCTATTGATGAAGTCTGGGCATTGCTTAATGACCGAAAAACTTTCTAATAACCGAAAAAGTTATAGAAGTATTCTATTCTTTTTTTCTGATGATGCTGTATTAAATTTTATAAGGAAATTTAAATTATCACAACCAACATCTGGCGCGCTATACTCTACCTATTCATTTGATTATGATGTATTTATAACAAGATTTGCAAATAGTCTTTTAGACATAATAAAGCTTTCGAAAACTAGTCAAAAAAACATTTTAGAGGTTAAGTTTGATGAAATAATGCTATATCTTATTGAATTTAAAGGAGTAGATTTTCTTTACTCCTTAATTAGTGATAGAGACAATAAAAACCAAAAATTTATTCAATTAATTGAGAGTAACAAGCTAAATAAGCTTACAATAAAAGAACTTTCATTTTTATCCAACAGGAGTGTTTCCTCCTTCAAAAGAGAATTTGAAAAACACTTTAACAATTCACCAAGCAAATGGTTTCAAGATAAAAGACTCGAACATTCCGCTTTTCTATTAAAAAACAAATCTAAAAGACCTTCAGACATTTTTGAGGAAATAGGATATGAAAACCTATCCAACTTTATTCAAGCCTTTAAAAATAAGTTTGGAATTACTCCAAAACAGTACCAATCACATTGACCTTTTAGCACTACTTTTTGAACGGAATAAAACACAACTAGTATTGCAACTATCAATAAATTTGCATCTATAATTAAAAAAAATATTATGAAAAAGACAAATTTTATTTTAGGCCTATTATTAACAATATCTAGTACTGTATTTGCACAAAATACATTTACATTATCCAGTAATGATCTTGGTGGTGAAGCAACTAGTATAGAAGAATTTAATGGATTTGGTTGTACTGGAGACAATCAATCCCCTCAATTATCCTGGAAAAATGCTCCAGAAGGAACAAAAAGTTTTGCAGTTACAATGTATGATCCGGATGCACCAACAGGAAGCGGATGGTGGCACTGGGTAGTATTTGACATTCCTAATACTATAAGTGAGTTAGTATCTGGTGCAGGAAACATTGATTTAAAATTAACTCCTGAAGGAGTTATTCAAAGTCTAACAGATTATGGAGCAAACGGATATGGTGGACCATGTCCTCCAGAAGGACATGGAATACATCAGTACATTGTTACAGTTTATGCTTTAAAAACAGATAAGCTTGGTCTTAAAGAAACTACAAATGCAGCTGTGGTAGGTTATTATTTATGGAACAACACGTTAGCAAAAGCAAGTATAGTTGCTTATTACAGTAGAGAAAAGAAATAGATAATTAAGCTAAGTAGCTAAAAAAACTATAGCGGTTTAGGTTAATTCCTAAACCGCTATTCTATTATAATAAACGATTACTACTTACTTACTTTTTTAATTTATAGTTACTATTTCTATAAATTTATAGGTGTCAATATAATTATATACATTACAATAATAATTATATGGTAGTTAGTTTTAATCAATAGCTAAAGCAAATTTGTTTAATAATATTAGAAGTTAAACAATATCATTAAGTTTGTGAGTAACAATTAAACATATGAAAATATTACTTACCGGTGCATCTGGATATATTGGAAAACGGTTACTTCCTATTTTAGTTGATAATGGGCATGATGTAGTATGCTGTATAAGAGATCTGAAAAGGTTTAATCCTCCTAAATCCCTTAAATCAAGAATAACAATTATTCAGATTGATTTACTCGATGAAACTTCACTTAAGAATATACCTAAAGATATTGATGCTGCTTTTTATTTGGTTCATTCCATGTCAGCATCTTCAGATTATCATATTTTAGAAGAGAAGTCTGCTAGAAATTTCAAAAACCAACTTAACAAAATAAACGTACAACATGTTGTCTATTTAAGTGGTATTGTTAATGAAACTGAACTTTCTCAACATCTTTCTTCAAGAAAAAATGTTGAATCAGAACTGGGTAAAGGTAATTATAGTTTAACAACATTAAGAGCCGGAATTATTATTGGCTCAGGAAGTGCTTCTTTCGAAATAATGAGAGACTTAGTTGAGAAACTTCCAGTAATGGTTACGCCTAAATGGCTAAAAACAAGGTGCCAACCTATAGGTATTTCTGATGTTATAAAAATTCTATCAAAAACAATTCTTAACACTAATACTTACAATAGAGATTTTGATATTGGCGGTCCAGATATTTTAACATACAAGGATATGCTTTTAGAATTTGGGAGAATAAGAAACTTTAAGCGCTATATATATACTGTTCCAGTAATGACACCAAAGCTTTCTTCCTATTGGTTATACTTTGTAACTTCAACATCATACAAGCTTGCTATTGCTTTGGTAAATAGTATGAAAATAGAAGTTATTTGCAGGAATAACGATATAAATAAAATTCTGAATATAGAACCTATTACATACAGAGAAGCGATAGAACGTGCATTCAGCAAAATTGAAAGAAACGAAGTTGTTTCTAGTTGGAAAGATGCTTTTATTAGTAGTGACTTTAAGTCAAACATCTCAGAATTTAGTAATGTACCTTCTTTTGGATGTTTTGTAGATAATAGGGAGAAAAAAATTATTGATAGAGCTACATGTCTTAATAAAATTTGGTCTATTGGAGGAAAGAATGGATGGTACTATGCCAATTGGTTATGGAAATTTAGAGGCTTTATAGATAAACTAGCAGGTGGAGTTGGCTCAAGAAGAGGCCGAACTTCAAAAACCAGTTTGAACTATGGAGATGTTTTAGATTTTTGGAGAGTATTGTATGCAAATAAAGATGAAGGAAGACTTATTTTATTTGCTGAGATGAAATTACCTGGTGAAGCTTGGTTGGAATTTAAAATTGTAGAAAATAAATTACAATTAACAGCCACTTTTAGACCTTTAGGTTTGCTTGGTAGATTATATTGGTATTCGGTATTTCCATTCCACGGCTTTATTTTTGAAGGAATGATTAATAAATTAATTAATTCTAAGAAATAGAATTTCTAGCAACACTAAGGATCAATAATTCATTAATCCTTCCTATTGACTTTTTTGAAAATATACTTTATTTAAATAGTTAAGAAAAATGTAATCAGAATAAGTACAACAGTTTATTTGATTGTGATTAAAAATTCAATATTAGAGAGCCTACTTTAAAGCTATTTGAATCAATATAGACTTGTGATTTTTCTGAACAGTATCAATAATCAAAGAGCAAAACCCACTTTATTTCCTAATTAAAGCTATAAATTAACGGTAAGATTCTAGTGACCATTTTTATAATTTAAAAATATTAGTTCTAGCTAAAATCTTTTGTTTAAGTTTACATTATAAAAGCTAAACAAACATAATTAATAAATTAATATCAATGAGAAACTATATAATTATTGGCGGTTCCTCAGGGATAGGCAAAGAGCTAGTAAGTTTATTAGAGGAGCAAGGAAATAATATAATTGCAACTTATAATACGAATGCAGTTCAAGATAGAAAAAATGTAAAATACATTAAACTAGATGTAACATCAGATAGTTTAGACTTAGATAGTTTGCCTGAAGAAATTCATGGTTTAGCTTATTGCCCAGGAAGCATTAATCTAAAACCATTCCACCGTTTTAAAGATCAAGATTTTATTGATGATTTTAAGTTTCAAGTTTTAGGAGCTACAAATATAATTAAACACCTTTTGCCAAAAATCAAAAAAAGTGAAGATGCATCAATACTACTTTTTTCTACAGTAGCAGTACAAAATGGTTTTAACTTTCATTCTCAAGTAGCTATGTCTAAAGGTGCCATTGAAGGATTAACAAGATCTTTAGCTGCAGAATTATCTCCAACTATTAGAGTAAATGCGCTAGCACCATCCCTAACAAATACTAACTTGGCAGGAAGGTTTTTAAACTCACAAGCAAAAATTGACTTGCAGGCACAAAATAATCCATTAAAAAAAGTTGGAGAAGCAAAAGAAGTTGCTGAAGCAGCCGCCTTCTTGTTAACGCCAAAATCATCATGGATAACAGGACAAATAATACATGTAGATGGTGGGTTTTCTAAAATAAAACAATAAACTTAGAATAAATATAAACGTTATTAAAATGGAGTTTATATAAAAAGTTCAAATTATGAAGATTTTAACTGATAGAATAATTGAAATGACTTGGGAAGATAAAACTCCTTTTAATTTCATTCAATTTTACTTTGGATTTTAAGAAGCAAGCGTGATTAAGCTGATGAGAAGAGAGCTAAAGTTAAGTTCTTTTAAACTTTGGAGAAAAAGAGTTCATAGTAGTGTTAGTAAATAACATCTTTACAAAAGAAATGAAGAAATTACTCGTTTTAAATGCTTCAGACAAAGAAGTATTTCTAATAATAAAATTTCAAAACGAGTCTAAAATACTAAGAACATGACAGGAATAGATTTTAATTTTGGAAAAGGGTTTACAATAAGTAAACATGTACCTAAAGAAATCTCTCCTTTTGATCGGATTTTTGATATTTTTAAAGAGTTGTTAACCCACACATCCGGAGATATTGATGAATCTTTTAAGTGGTTAGATACATTGGATAAAGAATATAGCCTATTCAATGAGTCCTACTCTCTCGAAGATTTTGAAGAAGACCTTAAAAAGCGAGGATATATTAAAGATGAAATTGATCCAGAGGATGGTAAATCAGGAAAAGGAAAAGGCAAAAATATATTAACCGCCAAACTAGAGTCTGCACTGCGAAAATATGCTTTAGATCAAATATTTGGTAAGTTAAAGAAAAGTGGTGTTGGAAATCATCGGACAACAAAAATAGGTGTTGGTGATGAGCGTGATGGCGAAAACAGATCTTTTCAATTTGGGGATGACTTAGCTACAGTCAATATGACTGAAAGCTTAAAAAACGCCCAAATAAATAACGGAATTACAGATTTACGTTTAACAGAAAACGACTTAATTGTTGAGGAAACTAAACATAAAGCACAAATGAGTACGGTGTTGATGATAGACATTAGCCACTCTATGATTTTGTATGGTGAAGATCGTATTACACCTGCTAAAAAAGTAGCTATGGCTTTGGTTGAATTAATTAACAGAAAGTACCCTAAAGATTCCATAGATATTATTGTTTTTGGTAATGAGGCTTGGCCAATTAAAATAAAAGACCTTCCCTATTTAAAGGTTGGTCCTTACCATACAAATACTGTTGCCGGACTAGAATTGGCTATGGATATTTTACGAAGAAAACGAAACACTAACAAACAGATTTTTATGATTACCGATGGTAAACCAAGCTGTATTCAGTTACCATCAGGTGAATTTTATAAAAATAGTAATGGTTTAGATGAAATGATTGTTTCTAAATGTTTGAACAAAGCGGCACAAGCTAGAAAGTTAAAAATTCCGATCACCACCTTTATGATTGCCCAAGATCCATATTTACGCGAATTTGTAGAACTTTTTACGGCACAAAATAAAGGAAAAGCATTTTTAACGGGCCTTTCAGGTTTGGGAGAAATGATTTTTGAGGATTATGAGAAAAATAGAATTAAAAGAATTTAAGAAGATATGAAAAACGATAGCACTTTTAAAGAATTGAAGTCTTCAGGATATACAGATAAATCCATTAATGAGGAAATTCAACATAATTTAATTACACGTATAAAAGCAAAAAAACCAGTATTTGAAGGCCTTTGGGGATATGAAGATACAGTTGTACCACAATTGAAGAAGGCAATTTTGGCTGGCCACCATATTAACCTATTAGGTTTAAGAGGTCAAGCAAAAACCAAAATTGCAAGAAGCATGGTTGATTTATTGGATGAATACATGCCCATTGTTAAAGGTTCTGAGATTAATGACAGTCCATTTCATCCTATATCCAAATACGCAAGAGATTTAGTTGCTGAACATGGTGAAGCAACACCAATTGCTTGGGTACATAGATCAAGCCGTTTCTTTGAGAAGTTAGCCACTCCAGATGTTAATGTTTCTGATTTAATTGGAGATATAGATCCTATTAAAGCTGCTACTCTAAAATTACCTTATTCGGATGAGCGTGTACTGCATTATGGAATGATTCCTAGGGCAAATCGTTCTATATTTGTGTTGAATGAATTACCCGATTTGCAGGCTCGTATTCAAGTATCTCTATTTAACATTTTGCAAGAAGGAGATATTCAGATCCGTGGATTTCAATTAAGAATGCCTCTTGATATTCAATTTGTATTTACTGCAAACCCAGAAGATTATA
>CAJWVX010000066.1 GCA_913048175.1 uncultured Flavobacteriales bacterium
TTTAAAACTTTAAATGGTGTATGATTAAAGTTGTTTTTTTAGATAGAGATGGGGTAATTAATATAGAGCCAGGTCATTACACATATGAGTTAGAAAACTTTAAGATTGTACCCAAATTGTTTGAGGCTTTAAACGTTCTAAAAGATAAAGACTATCAATTTATTGTTATTACCAATCAAGGAGGAATTTCTAAAGGTGTTTATGATCATGATGCTGTTAAAGAAGTCCATATTTATATGAAATTAAAATTTTTAGAGGCAGGAATTGATCTTTTGGATATTTATTATTGTCCTCATCATTCTGTTAATGAAAATTGTATTTGTCGTAAACCAGATTCTCAGATGCTAGAAAAAGCTATAGCGCGTTATGAAGTAAATAAATTGCACTCATACTTTATTGGTGATAGTGATAGAGATATTTTGGCAGCTGAAAAAGTTGGAATAACTGGAGTTAAAATAGATGCGAATAATTCGCTTATTAATTATTTAAATCAAATAGATTGAGTTCTCATTTATATATTAACGTTGATGGTTTTCTTTACAAAGAAGATGAGCCAGTTTTTAAGATTAGTAATAGGGCATTTAAATATGGAGATGCTTTGTTTGAAACGATTCGTATTGTTAATGGAGAGCCTCAGTTTTTAGAAGATCATTTTATTCGATTAAAAAAAGGAATGCAAATTTTAAAAATGCCTGCGGGTGTTCTTTCTTTTAGTCAGCTTAAAGATCAAATTGTTAAATTGATTGAAAAGAATCATATTAAATATGGTGGTCGAATTAGATTAACTGTTTTTCGTTCAGGAGAGGGTCTGTATGCGCCAGAAAATCAAGGTAAATCTTTTGCAATTGAAGCATTTCCCATAGCTAGTAATAAGTATTGTTTAAATGAAAAAGGTTTAACAATAGATGTTTATAATGATTTGAAAATACATAGAAATTTTTTATCTCAAATTAAAACAACGAATAAGATTCCTCAAGTTTTAACTGGGATATATAAAACTGAAAACAATTTAGATGATTGTCTGGTGTTGAATGATCAGGGGCGTATAGCTGAAGCCTTAAGTTCAAATATATTCCTTTATAAAAATAATAACCTTTATACTCCTTCATTAGAAGAGGGTTGTATGGATGGTGTTATGAGAAAGCAAGTACTTAAAATTGCGAATGAACTTAGTATCAATGTTTTTGAAGGAATGTTAAATGGCAGCATGCTATTACAGGCTGATGAGATGTTTTTGACTAATGCAATTTCAGGTATTCAATGGGTTGTTTCCTATCGTCAAAAAAGATATTTCAACACAGCTGCAAAAGAGATCCTAGAACAGTTAAATCAATCAATCAAATAACATTCTGAATGAAAGGATAGGGAGAGCGGTTGCTTCAGTATTGGATCTTCCGATGTTCCCATTCCTGAGTGCTAATGGCATAATTCCAAATCCCAAAGTTATATTAGTTTTAATGATAACTTTCAAGCCAAGAGATCCTGAAAACAAGTTGTAATTTTCAAAATACATGCCTTCAGCTACAAGGTATAGTCTTCGGCTGATCTGTTTTAATGTAGAGATATAAACATTACTTAAAAAAAGTTGACGATCATTATTTACAATAACAAAAGAGCTCTTTGCAAAATAATAGCCTAAACCAAAAGTAATATTGTTTTGATTATCACCTAAAGTTAGCATACCTTGTCCTCCAACAAAGAAAATTACGGAGTCAGTTGGGAGAGATGCTAGTTGTCCAATTGAAGCAGAAAAACCAAGGTTTAAATTGTCTTTTAGTTTAATTTTTTGTTTAAATGAACCTATAAAAGTTCCTATTAATGAGATGCTAGCAGATATTGTTGATTTTTCTGTGAACCCAAAACTTCCTTTAGTGAAAAGTAAATCTGTATTAGATAATCTTATGTCACCTTCTTTTAGAGTGAAGGCAGAACTGTTTAGAAAATAATTGGTAAAATCTGGATTTGGGATGGAATCGAATTTACTGATTCTTTTGTCTGTTGGTTTTTCGATTACATAATCTTCCTGAGAAAAAGCAAAAAAGCCATTTAAACAAATAATTATTCCAATAAGATATGTTTTACTCATGTTTGTTAATTAAGGCTCGGGTCTTCAGGGAAGTTTGATAACGTTGAGAATTTTGAGCCCATTTTTTGAAGAGTACTTTTCCATAAATTAGGGATTGTTAAGTCTTTAATATTGTTTGATGGAATTTCTGAGATGATCCATGATTCCTCTATAATTTCATCTGCTAATTGTTCAAAATCCCAGCCTGAATATCCGATAAAAAACATTATTTCATGAGGAAATAGTTCATTGTTTTCAATCATTTTTTTTAATTGATTAAAATTTCCTGACCAATAGAGGCTTTCAGAAATTTTAATACTTTCTTCAATAAATTCTCCCTGAGTATGGATGTAGAATAAGCTATCTGATTGCACTGGACCACCTAAATGAATTGGAGCATTAAATTCAGGAAAATCTTTTAAAACATCATTTACTTTAAGGTCTAGTGTTTTGTTCAACATAAATCCAAACACACCATCTTCACTATAGCCAGTCAATAAAATAACAGATCTTTTAAAATTAGGGTCGGCCATAAAGGGTTCGGCAACTAACAGTCGACCTTTTTTTGGCTCAAGTTTATTGAGTTCAGTAATCGTATAATTAAGAGGGTTTGTCATAATGTTATATAAATCTACAAAAAAAATAGCGATTTATTAATGCAAACATTAATTAAGCAGGCTAAACGCATTAAAACAGCTCCACTTCCATTAGAGCGTAACTTACTTTTATTCAGAACATGAAGTTTTTTTACGATTTTTATTTCGTATACTTTATTGATAGTAAGTTTTTTATGAATAAAAAAAATGCTTTCTTTTTCTAATAGTATTAAAGAGTTTAGATATAAAAAAATTACACTCCGATGAAAACATTGTTTTCATTAAAATTTTAACAGTAATATGTAATGCTCAAGATTGAGAAGAAATAGAAGGTTTTGGAAATTCAAGAACTTACTTTGTTTCAAAAATGGGATTACTTCTCATGGTAAATTCACCGTTTTTTCTCACTTTACGATTCAGCCTCTTTTAAGCTATTTTTCTAGAATGGCTATCGATCCTTATAGATAGTAAAATAAACATATTGCTATTGATGTACAATAATAAAGAAGTAGTCACAATAAGACAGGTAAAAAGATTCATTTATTAAGCGCTTATCTAACGGATGAATGTAGTTTTTTAGGTCAAGAACAAATAAGCGAAAAGGCAAATGAAATAACGGTAATTCCTTAACTGTTAATAGCACTGGATTTACAGTCTGCTTTAGCAAGTATTTGTACTATGGGGTGCCAAAAATAAACTACTACACAAATAGTTGATAAACAAGGATATTATTTATTGGCTGTTAATGACAACCAATAAATATTGCATTGGACTACCTAGTAAATTTGTGACTATTTTTATTAAGCCGCTATTTTATTAAATCCTCTTAATTTAACTTCTATTTCTAAAGAGGTAAGATAACCTAAAGAAGAATGTAATCTTTCATTGTTGTACCATGTAATGTAATCTTCAATACTGGCGTGTAATTTTTGATAAAAGTGTATTTAAATCTATTCAACCATTCATGTTTAATTGTTTTAAAAAACTCTCTGTCATTGCATTATCCCAACAATTACCTTTTCGAAGCCCAAGCGGTGCTTGGCGTACTTTACGTTATTTTTATATTATAAGAAAAAATGTTAGTCATTTTTTTTGAAGCATATTGTACTCCTCTATCAGAATGAAAAATACAGTTTATTGATGCTTTTCTCAAGGTTTAATTATAAAAAATCAGTAGCCTCTTTTTTGTCTATTAAGCCAAGAATTACATGTGTATTACCCTTATTTAGTAAAAGTTGACAAGGCTTGTTAAACAAAATAGAATAGAAAATGGCTTAAAGAAAGAAACATCAGAATTACCGCTCCTCCACTTGGAAGGAACCCAAAAATTCAAGAAAAAGTTTATCAAAAACATAAAAAAAAGAATCAACAGATAGAAACCCTATTGAAGCTAAATTTGGACAAGGAAAAAATGGATACAGACTCAATCAAATAAAAGCAAGGCTCAAAAACACTTCAGAATGCTTGCTTGCTTGTATCTTCTTTGTTATGAATCTAATAAATTACCAGATAAAGGAAATTTATCGTGTCTTTTTTTACACGCAGAAAAACTCTTCTACTTTTGCAAGCAAAAAAATGATTCACTATAGAAAGTAATGCTAGAAGAATTAAACCCATATCAAAAACTAATTTTTTAATTTTACTTAAAGTGACTTTATCAGCAAACCCTATTTAAGGATAAGATCTAAAGGTTTATAAACATAAATTACTGTTAAATATTTCGCATATGAGGTAAATAAAAACTTTAGAAGGATTGTGTGGAGATTTCTTAATTATTCGTTTAGTTATTAATTGAATAAGTATTAATAAAAGTTTAGTAGTATATATGAATTAAACTTAGGTTTACAAATAGATACAAATCTTAAAGTAGAGATCATTATCATATTTTTTTAAATATATTTTACTTAACTCTAATCCATTCTTGAGTTCTAAAAAAGAAGGCAATATAACCTCTAACATTTAATGTATTATCATCTTCAAGCCATATTTTACAATCGTAAATTTTCCCATTTTTAGGGTCTAGAATTGTACCATCTTCAAACTCATCATCATCTTTTTTTAAGTTTTTAATGATTTCCATACCCAGTATTAGTTGGTTTTTTCTTGAATCTTTACAAAGAGTACATTTACTATTTTTTTTAGCAGTATCAACAATACTGATGATTTTTCCAAAATATTTATCACCTTTTTTAAAAATTTCCACAACAGATTTTTCTTTTTTTGTTTCATCATCAATTGTTTTCCACTTCCCTGTGATATTTTGCGCATTAATCGATAAAATCAATAATAAAAATGTAATGCTTAATCCTAGTTTTTTCATTGTCTTTATTTTAATTTATTGAACGCTTTCAATCATTATCTCTAAAATTTCTTGAGCTGCTGTACTAATCTTTGTTCCTGGTCCAAAAACTCCTACAGCTCCAGCTTCAAACAAGTAGTCATAATCTTGCTGAGGAATAACTCCTCCAACAATAACCATAATATCTTCTCTTTCTAATTTTTTTAGTTCTGCAATTACTTGAGGAACTAAGGTTTTATGACCGGCAGCTAAAGATGAAACCCCTAAAATATGAACATCATTTTCTATTGCTTGTTTTGCTGCTTCTTCAGGAGTTTGAAATAAAGGACCAATATCAACATCAAAACCTAAGTCGGCAAAAGAAGTGGCAATAATTTTAGCACCTCTATCGTGTCCATCTTGACCCATTTTAGCGACCATAATTCTTGGTCTTCTTCCATCTAACACAGAAAACTGGTCTGCCAATTCTTGTCCTTTTATAAAATCTTTATCTTCCATAGCTTCAGAACTATATACGCCACTAATTGAACGTATTTGAGCTTGATATCTTCCGAATATTTCTTCCATTGCATCAGAAATCTCTCCTAAAGTAGCTCTTTCTCTAGCAGCATTTATTGCTGCTTCTAATAAATTACCATTTTTTGTTTTGGCAATTTTTGTAATATTCTTAAGAGCTGCTGTTACTTTGTCAGAGTTTCTATCAGTTTTAATTTGGTTTAATCGAGCTATTTGGCTTTCTCTAACAGCATCATTATCAATATCAAGAATATCTAAATCTTGTTCTTCTTCAGCTTGGTCTTCATTAACTTTGTACTCGTTAACACCAACGATAATCTCTTTTCCTGAATCAATTTTAGCTTGTTTACGAGCAGCAGCTTCTTCAATTCTAAGTTTAGGAATACCTTGCTCAATTGCTTTAGCCATTCCACCTAACTCTTCAACCTCTTCAATTAGTTTCCAAGCACTTTCAGCAATTTCGTGGGTTAATTTTTCAACGTAATAAGAGCCTCCCCAAGGGTCAACTGTTCTACAAATTTCTGTTTCTTGTTGAATATACTTTTGTGTGTCACGAGCAATTTTAGCAGAAAAATCTGTTGGCAAAGCTATGGCTTCATCTAAAGCGTTGGTGTGTAAAGATTGAGTTCCGCCAAGTGTTGCAGCCATTGCTTCAATAGTTGTTCGTGCAACATTGTTAAAAGGGTCTTGTTCTGTTAAGCTCCAACCAGAAGTTTGTGAATGTGTTCTTAATGCTAATGATTTTGGATTTTTAGGATTAAATTGTTGTACAATTTTTGCCCACAACATCCTTCCTGCTCTCATTTTTGCAATTTCCATGAAATGGTTCATACCAATTCCCCAGAAAAACGAAAGACGAGGAGCAAAAGTATCAATATCCATTCCTGATGCTATACCTGTTCTGATATACTCTAAGCCATCTGCTAAAGTATAAGCTAATTCAATATCATTAGTTCCGCCAGCTTCTTGAATATGATAACCAGAAATACTAATCGAGTTGTATTTCGGCATGTGTTGGGAAGTATATTTAAAAATATCTGCTATAATTTGCATAGATGCTTGAGGAGGGTAGATGTAAGTATTCCTTACCATAAATTCCTTTAAAATATCATTTTGGATAGTACCCGCTAACAAATCAGGTTTTACACCTTGTTCTTCTGCAGCAACAATATAAAACGCTAAAATTGGAATTACAGCTCCATTCATAGTCATAGAAACTGACATCTTATCTAAAGGAATCTGATCGAAAAGTATTTTCATATCCTCAACAGAATCGATTGCAACACCAGCTTTTCCTACATCACCTTGCACGCGTTCATGATCAGAATCATACCCTCGATGCGTAGCTAAATCAAAAGCAACTGAAAGCCCTTTTTGGCCTGCGGCTAAATTTCTACGATAAAACGCATTTGATTCTTCGGCAGTACTAAATCCTGCGTATTGTCTTATTGTCCATGGACGCATAACGTACATAGTAGAATAGGGACCACGTAAATTAGGTGCCAACCCAGCAGCAAAATTTAGATGTTCTAAACCCTCAATATCTTTAATTGAATAAGTGTTCTTAACCGCAATTTTTTCAGCTGTTAACCATTCCTTACTATTAACATCTCTACTTTCGCTAGATTTAATGTTTTTGTAATCAATATTTGAAAAGTCTGGTTTCATTGTTTGTTTATAGATTTTAACCAATTTATTGTACCTTGTTTTTTCTTGAACATTTTTATTTGCACTTTAGGTTTGTATAGGTATATAAAAGTATTAGCAACAAATCGAGTAATGGCAGTATCTTCGGTCATCGCAAAATGTGTTGCAAATTCATGGAAATGATCAGTCATAAAACTTTCACCTTCACTATTAAGTTCAGGGTTTTCTACTTGAGTATTGTCACAAAAGTATAGGTTAGGAATTCTGTTTGTAATGTTTTTAAACACAACTAACATTTTTTCTAAAACACCATCAGATCTAAGTTCAACTGTTCCGAATTCTAGTTTTGTTGATTTTATAATATGGATATTTTTTTTAATCATTTTTTTAACCAATCAAGAGCATCTGCTTTATTACTAAAAAGCTTAGTTGGTAAATCCGGTTTGTTCAGATACATAAATATATTTCCAATAAAAGAAGAAATCCCAGAGCTTATTATTATTGCATATTTATTAGAAAACTGAGAGCAATTCTTTTGAGCATAAACTCTACAGGCATAATCAAACTTACTAAACCTTCTACTATCGACTAAAAATCCATATTTTTTTTCTTTTGACCATTGTTTAAAAACTTCAAAATCTTCTTTCATAGAATCCAAAGTTTGTTCGGTTTTTTCAGGTTTAGGTTCAAATGTTATGATGTCGTCTTTACGAAGAACTAAAATTCCAACATCTGAAGTAGCTTTTTTTAATATTTCTTCTGGTAAATTAAGCAAATGAAGTTGTGTTATTTTTTTTTAGAAAACCTGAGTCAATACAATTTAAATAGCCTCCATTTGTTTCTATTTCCTGAAACATTTTCCAGGATTTAGTGGCAAACTGCTCTGTTAATTCCTCAATGTAATATGCACCATCAGCAGGGTTTTTTACTTTACTAAAAAAAGATTCTTCTTTTAATATATGGTGAATATTTCGTGAAATTCTGTTTGAAAAATCAACTTTTTGTTCTGAATTATCATGTGGGTTTATAGTTAAACTATCACACCCTCCAATAATAGCAGACATAGCTTTTGTAGTATTTCGGAGAATATCATAATTTAAATCTTCAGTAGATCCAATTTCTTTTGAGGTTTCTGAATGAATTGTCATTGAAATATTTTCAATACCATATTCGTTTAAAATGATTTTCCATAATTTTCTTGCAGCTCTCAATTTAGCTATCTCAAAAAAATAGTTTGTTCCAATTCTGAATGTAAATTGTATTTTTTTAGCAACCTTATCTGCCTTTATTCCTTTGTCTGTTAGTAGATTAATGTATTCAACTCCTTTGCTTAAGTTATATGCTAACTCTTCAGTTATAGATGAATCAGTATCATTTTTTACTGTTATCGTTTTAATATTAGCTGTTGAATTTGTTAATTCAAAAAGAGCATCAATATTTAAATCAGTTAAAGAATCATAACTAATACTGCCATTATTAAGGCTTATTAGATCTGAAGTTTTTTTAGGGTTTGAGTTATAAAAATGAACTTCAATAATATCCGTTTGAATATTATTTAACAATGAATCCATATCCAATTGATCTTTAATTTCTCCAATAAATAAAATAGAATTAGCTCCTCCGCTCAAAGCCAGTAAAGCATTTGTATTTGCTTTAACTACATCAGTTATAACAATTGTTTCTCTTATTTTCCAATCATTATTTGTTTTAATTGGTGTGGATGATTGAATTGTTTGATTGTAAAAAGGCTGCACATCAACACCTTCGCTAGACTTCCAAACCAAGGTGTCATTAAAATCTTTTCCTTTTAGATCAAGAGTAATTTTATCCAACCAATCTTGGTGAGATACCTCTTTAAAAGTGTCAAATAATCCCATTTCTAATTTAAATTTAGTAAGGTAAAGATAAATAAAATAAAATAGTATTTAGTTATATAAATGAGGATAGTAGCTTGTAAAGCTATTTTGTAGTAAACACAAAAACTTCTTCATTTTCTTTTTTCATGAAGTAGTTTTCTCGTGCAAATTTTTCTAGTGTTGCAGGGTTTTCAGTCAAATCATAAAGCTCTTTACTTGTTTTTTTTATAGCGGCTTCAAAATATTCTTTTTCACCTTCTAATACATTAAGTTTGGTATGGTACGCATATTGAGTTAGTATGTTGTTGTGATCAATAAATAAGACCCAAATTGCAAAAGCGATAACACTAAAAGCATATCTGTTTCTTAACCAATTTGGAATTTTATCGAGCATACAGTAAAATTAATTTTTCTTTTAATAAATTATTCTTAAATAAAATGAACTAATTAACATTTTATTGTTCATTTGGTATGTCTACTTTTGTAGAAAATCTTTCTTATATGATACAACGAATCCAAACTATATTTTTATTTCTGGTAATTTTACTTGGTGTAGCAGCTTTTTTTTTTCCAATAATGAGCTTTACTGCAGAAGGCCTTACTTATACAATGAATTTGTATAATACTATAGTGGGGGATGATATATCAAAAATTCTGTCTGATAATGTGGGTGTTGGAGTAATGCAAGCTATTGTTCAATTAGTAGCTTTAGCAGCTATCTTGTTGTTTAAAAATCGATCTCTACAAATTAAAATAGGAAAATTAATAATATTATTAATTGCATTTCAAATTGCTGCTATAGTAATGTATAGTGATATTATTAAGTCTTTGATGGATATTTCTCCTGATTATGTACTTGTTAGCTTTGAATTTGGAGCAGTACTTCCTGTAATCTCTTTAATTTGTGCATACTTAGCTGTATTCTTTATAAGAAAAGATGATAAACTTGTTAGGTCTGCAGATAGACTTCGTTAAATAGTTGAGGATTTTGCGTGTTTAGTCATATCAATTTTATTTTACACTAAACACTAAACACTAAGCTAATAGTCCAGCTCTTCTAAGTAAAGCATCATTATCAGGCTCTTGACCTCTAAATTTTTTATATAATTCCATAGGGTGCTCAGAACCACCTTTCGAAAGAATAAATTGTTTAAATTTAGTTGCTATTTCTTTATTGAAAATTCCATTTTTAGAGAAGTATTCAAAAGCATCAGCATCTAAAACTTCTGCCCATTTATAAGAATAATACCCTGAAGAGTATCCTCCATCAAAAATATGAGAGAAGCCTGTACTAAAACAGGTTCCTTCAATATGAGGATATATTTTAGTTTCTCCCATTGCTTTTTGTTCAAAGTTAACCACGTTTTTTATTTCTGCAGGATTTGTTGAATGCCAAGCCATATCTGTCATTCCAAAACTAATTTGACGTAACATTCTTGTTGCTTCCATAAAGTTGGCAGAATCTTTAATTTTTTTAATCAAGTCTAAAGGAATGACTTCTCCTGTTTCGTAATGAAAAGCGAATAATTCTAAAGCTTCTTTTTCATAACACCAATTCTCTAGCATTTGAGAAGGAAGTTCTACAAAATCTCTGTAAACACTTGTTCCAGATAACCCAGGGTAAGTTGTATTCGCTAACATACCGTGTAAAGCATGACCAAACTCATGAAATAGAGTAGTAACTTCTCCAAAAGTTAATAGGGATGGTTTAGTTTCGGTAGGCTTGGTAAAGTTGCAAACATTTACAATATGAGGACGATTATTAACTTCATCCTTAATAAACTGGTTATTGAATGAAGTCATCCAAGCTCCGTTTTGTTTTCCTGGTCTTGGGTGAAAATCTGCATAAAAAAGTGCAACTAATTCATCAGAAGTGTCAGTTACTTTATAAGTAATAACATCTTCATGATATTTATCAATATCATTAATTTCTTCAAAATTCAGGTCATATAATTTATTAGCAACAGTAAACGCACCTTTAATTACGTTATCTAATTTAAAATAAGGCTTTAGTTTTTCATCATCTAAGTCAAATAACTCTTGCTTTAGCTTTTCTGTGTAGTAACCTGCATCATAACTTTGTAAAGAGCTTGTTCCATCTAATTTATTTGCAAAATTAGTAAGTTGTTCATTCTCTTTTAAAGCAATTGGTTTAGATTTCTCTAAAAGTTTAGTTAAAAAACCTATTACTTTTCCTGAAGCAGTTGCCATTTGTTCTTCCAATACAAAAGCAGCATGGTTGTCATATCCTAATAGGTTTGCTCTTTTGTGTCTTAATGAAACTATTTTTAAAACGTTTTCTTGATTATCAAAATCATCCCCTTTATTAGTTTTTGATCCTGAAGCAAAACTCATTTCCTTTCTTAAATCGCTACTATCAGCATAAGTCATAAAAGGGATATAGCTTGGATAATCTAAATTAAAGATCCATCCTTCTTTTTCTTTCTCTTTTGCTGTCATTGCAGCAGCTTCAATAACTCCATCAGGTAAGCCTGCTAAACCATCAGCGTTGGTTAAATGTAGCTCGTAAGCATTTGTTGCCGCTAATAATTTTTCGCCAAAGCTCAATGATTTTTGAGAAAGTTCTTTATCAATTTCTCTTAAAGTCTCTTTGTCAGTATTGTTTAAATTTGCTCCATTTCTAACAAAACTTTTGTAGTTTTTCTCTAATAAAGTAGTTTGTTCAGGGCTTAAAGTTAAATTAGCTTTATTCTCGTAAACTGATTTAATTCGTTTAAATAATTTTTCATTTAAACCAATATCATTTCCAAATTCAGATAGGAGAGGAGATACTTCTTTTGCAATTTTTTGAATCTCTTCAGAAGTTTCTGCATGATTTAAATTAAAAAAAATACTCGAAACTCTACCTAATAACTCTGCACTAAAATCTAACGCTTCAACTGTATTATTAAAAGATGCAACCTTCGAATTATCTACTATAGCATCAATTTCTTTTTTAGCCAATTTAATAGCTTTTATAAAAGCTGGTTTATAGTGCTCGTTTTTAATTTTTGAAAAAGGAGCGGAATTATATGGAGTATTAAAATCTTCTAATAATGGATTCATGTTTTGTCTTTTATTGAGAATAACAAACTTAGTGTTTACTGTTCAGAAAACGTTAATCTGTTGACTGAATTAAGCGAAGCTTTTTGTACTGTTAAAAAAACGTTGAACTTAAGCGAAAACTAAAATGTTATTTTTTTAAAAGTTGAGTATGGAGTGTTTTAGTTCGTTATTCTTTATTTAACGACAAATAGAAGTTGGTCCTGCTTAATTTATTTTCAGATTAAAATTGATGATTATTGTTAGGTTATTCAAGTGAAAACTTGTCAATGAAGTAAAAGCTAAACAAGCCCAATGCAATAATGCAACTAGCTAAATATCTTGAACAACTTCAGAAAAAAGTCATAGAGCCAACTCCTCAACTTGTTAAATAACTAAAATATTCTGCAGTCGAAATACATTTGTTGATGGGTATTTTTTAAGCTAAAAAAAAGTATTAGAGGATTGAAAAAAAGAATATTTTTTTTGCTTTACCTGATAATTTTATTAACTTTACTAACGTATTAACTAAATAAAATTAGAGATTAATGTTTAAGAAGTTCAAAATATCCGAATTAATAATCCTTGTATCTATTGTATCTTTAATTTTGATATCTGAGTATTACTATGTTGTTTTGGATAATCCCAATCGTGCAATATTCCTTGGGTTATGGCCACCAACTATGGTTGGACTATTAATTTATTTAAACTTGAAAAAAAAGCAATAATTTTTATGGATAATCTTGACATATTTATATATACAGGCGTTGTTTTTGTTGCATTTATTTCATTTACAATTTTAACTTTTAAGGAGTTAAAGGAGATGAGTGAAAGTGTAGAGAACTCAAACAAAAAAGAGGACACTCAAAATTAGAAGAGGCTGGTTTATTAAGTTTTATTTTGGAACTATTAGATTTCACTTGTAATATAATTATTAAGTGAAATTGTTTAACTCGTTATTATATTTTAATCAAAAATTAATCTTCTCTACTTCTGTTTTATACAAAGTTAAATTAATTAATAATCAAGATAATATCAGCTTTACAAGTTTGTATCGATTATTGCTTATAACTTTCATCTTTATATTCTGCCCTTCTACAATTCTTAAACTTGATCTAGAAAAGATACTTATAGATTCATAATCTGATTCTTAGTCTTATTGAATGAACAATAATTTTCCTATTAGAATAACCTAATAATAGATTTTACTATTTGTTAACTGTTATTACAAAGCTTAGCTTTATAAGCATAAGATAATGAGAGAATTTTTTAGCTACTTTTAAGAGTATGCTTTTTTAATTATTCAAAAGAGCTTTATTACCAACTGCAACTCTTAATAGCAGGTTAATTTATTGACACCCAAAATATATACGTATTTAACCCCATATAAAAAAAAGCTGGCAAAGAAATCCAAATACTATCTTTTAATTTTATTCTAACTATTAGGCCAGATAGCATAAGTAATGTTAGACCTAAAGATGAAATCGTTAAAATTGGATTAAATTTGAGTCCTACGATTAAACCAGTAGCTCCCATAAATTGTAATATTATTGTTAGCAAACCAAATTTTTCTACTCCAAAGCGTTTAAATTCTTCTTTCATATGCGGAAAGGTGAAGTAAGATACACAATAAGCAAAAAAGGATAAACTTGATATTAAAATACATATTTTATCTACATCCATATTTGCTTATTAAATTGATAAGAATGCTATAAAAGCACATAAAATTAAAAGAATTAAAGAAGGTAAACGTTTAATAAGCGAATTACTTATTTTGAAATGAAAATATTGAGCGCCCATCATTAATAGCCCCATAAGAATAGATGGAATAAGAACTAATGATGAATGCCAGACACCAACAACAAGTAATGTAGCTAAGGATATTTTTGTGGCTCCTATTAAATTTCGGGTTAAATCACTTAATTCGAATTGTTTAAATTCTTTAAGTACATTGTGAAATCTAAAAATCCAGACATATGCAACAGATATTGCTAAAGCTATTTGTACTAATTTTACTAAATTTTCCATTATATTTTTGTTACTTGTATTTATTTTCGGAATTCGATCCGTTTTTAAATAGGGTTCAGGTATCTTATTGTTAGTTATTTTATAAAAATATAGCTTAAGCTACGATATAAAATTTTGTTTGCTCTTTTTATAGTATAAAAGTAATAATTTTTGTGAGGCTTAACAAGTTAAATAGTGCCAAAGAAGTAAAGTCCTGCCATGCCTAAAAGTAATAATAGTCTGTCCCGAATTTCTTGGAACAGCCTAACAATTATTATATAAGAAATAGTAAGTGAAAATTATGGAGCGAATTTATAGCTTGTTAAAAGTTATAATTTAGTAATAATTTTAGATTCAACTCTTCTGTTTTTTTGTCTTTTCTCTGGAGTTAAATTACTAAATATAGGTTTAGAGCTCCCAAATCCCTTTGAGATAAGCTGATTTTTGTTTATTCCTTTGTTAATTAAATAATTTATTACAGCTAGAGCTCTTTTTTCTGAAAGGTGAATGTTTTCTTTTTCTAATCCTGTATTATCTGTATGTCCAGTTATTTATATTTTTATATTGGGTTGAGTATTTAGTAAATTAAGAGGGAAGTTAAGATCTATATTCGATTGCGGGAGTAAGGTTGCTTCATTTGAATTGAAAAGAATATTTTTTAAAATAACAGATTTTCCGAGTTTGGTAGGTATAAAAGTATCAATATTTTCAATATTAATTTTTATGTCATTTATTGTATCGTAAATAGGAACAGTAATAATACTATCATCGATGCAGTTACAATGTGTTGGATTCGAAACTGGAACAATAGAAACATTATCAATTAAATAATATGCACTATTTAATGTTGACTTTACTCTTTCATTTGTAACTCTATAATAGTCTTTAGCCGAATTGTATTTACCGATATAAAAGCTAGTTTCATTTCCATCTGCTTGATATGTTGAACAAACTAAAGTCCAATCGATAGTATTTTCTATAATATTTGTATTAGATGATTTAACTGACTGTTTAGCTAACTTATTAAACTGATTATTTGTCTTATATCCAGTATCAAATTTATCTTTTCTGTCAAACATCATTTGCGTAGATTGATTAGCAATACTCGCATTTAAGGCCATTGCACAATAAAATTTGCAACAGTACCACTGCCATTTTAATAATGGAGTAGTTATTTGTTATTATAAAAATTCTGTATAATTACTTTCCCCAGAATTCACAATTATTCCAGCATAACTTTTTCCGTCAGCAGTCATCATTACTCCTGCAAAGTTAATAGGAACACTTGTTTTCTGTTTTGAGCATATACTAAACTGATCTGGAGTCATATGACCAGACCAATCCGGTAAACTTTTAATAGTATTCCTCTTTTTAGGACAACTAAAATGATCTTCAAAAGATGGTTTTTTACATTATTTTTATTCTCTACCTGAGCTAATAAAGAAGAATATACTATTATTGAAAATATTAAAAAGAGTATTTTTTTATCATATTAATTGATGCCAATGTAATTGTTGTTCGCTTTTTAATACGTCTTAAATTGTGTTAAGCGAATTTAGCGTTTTTTATGGAGAAATTCGAGTTAGCACTAGGGACTATTTTTTATTTTGGTCCCAATTCTATTACTTCTAAATCCTTAATTTCTTTTTTATCTATGGTAAATCTTACCAATGTTTTTACCTGATGAAAACCGCTTTTTCCTGCAGCTCCAGGGTTAATATGAAGTAGTTTTAGCTTTTTATCATAAATTACTTTTAAAATATGAGAATGACCGCTAATAAATAAATCAGGAGAGTTAAATTCAATACGTTTTTTAATATTTTTAGCATATCTGTTTGGGTAACCGCCAATGTGAACTAACCAAACTTTAACTTCTTCGCATTTAAACTTTAATTCTTCTGGAAATATATTTCTAATGTCCTGTCCATCAATATTTCCGTAAACCCCTCTAACAGGTTTTATTTTGGTTAGTTTTTTTACAACATCAATGTTTCCAACATCTCCTAAATGCCATATTTCATCACACTCCTTAAAGTATTTTTCAACTTTAGGATCAAGATATCCATGAGTGTCTGATATTAGTCCAATACGCATCATAAGTGCCAAAAGTAAATATTGAATTGATTTATTTGGTGGTTCAGTTCGGATTTAATTAATTTCACACTTTAGATACTAAATAGGAGATAAGAGAGTTTTTATTTCAAAATCAAATAAACATGAAAAAAATAGCAATTACATTCTCAATTTTAATAGCTTCAATCGTTACTGTTAATGCACAGTCAGATACTCTAAAACCTGTAAAAGGTGATTGGGGGTTTACATTAAATATTACTGGAATTATAAATAATATAGTAATAGAAAATAATAAAGATAGTTTAGGTCAGTATAATTTAAAGGCTCGTCATTATTTAAAAAACGATTTGGCATTACGTTTAGGTTTTGGAGTAAGTTACCTGAAGCAAAATTATTTCAATGAAGATAGTATTACTGTTGTATCTACTGGTAGCAAGGCTTTACAGGTAAAAGATTCTGCTATTTCTCGTTTTGATTTTAAAGTTTCGGTTGGGATTGAAAAACATTTAGGAAGTACTAAAAGATTAGACCCTTATATTGCTGGAGATCTTTCTATCATTAGAATTGGCGCTACCAAAGTTGATGCTAATATTGATGTAACAGATGTAACAGGTACGTATAATGAGAAATTTATTCTTCAGGTAGATGGTGGTTTTGGATTTGGTTTAGGAGGAGTTGCAGGATTCAATTATTTTATATCTAAAAAATTAAGTTTAGGAGTTGAATTTGGCTATGCATTTGTTTATACGAAAGCAGGAGGAGATTATAGCTCTAGTATGGTTGTAACACCAGTAAATGGGTCTCAAACTTCTGACTTTGTAAGTGGTAAGGCTGGAACTTCTCAAACAAATATTGGAGCAACTTCTACAGGAGGAATTATGCTTTCTTTCTTCTTTTAATAAGAGTTGGGTAGTTGTATTTAACTGTTTACAATATTCATTCATATCATACAGTTTTCTTGTTTTATTAAGCTTTCTGATTCAGGAAGTTATTATCTTATAATCTAAAACAATTACATTTAGCCAAACAAATATTTATAAAATAAAAAGACTCGTTCAGTAAAACCGAACGAGTCTTTTTTATGAAGAGTTTAGATCTTATTTATCTAACTAAGGTTACTGTTCCTTTATAAGTTTTTATTTCTATTACTGTTTCTACATCAATAATATAGAAATAAGTTCCTGCAGCAGTTTCAGTTCCAGAAGAGGTTCTTCCATCCCAGCCAACATTTATCAAGTTCTCAGTGTTAAACAATAAGCTTCCCCATCTGTTGTAAATAGCAATTTTAGCAGAAATGATCCCTGTTCCGGAGACACTAAATAAATCGTTATTTCCATCTCCATTAGGAGAGAATACATTTGGAATAATAATTTCAGAAGGATTAATGTTACAAGAGTCTACTGTAATGTAATTAGGAATAAATAAAGAATCTGATCCAAATACATTTGAAGTAACTAAAGCAACATCAAACGTTCCAATACTATCATAACAAATATTTGCAGGGTTTTGAATGTTAGAAGTTGTTGTATTAGCTCCAAAAAATTGCCATGACCAAGCTGTTGGAGTTCCATCAGTACTATTATCTGTAAAGTCTATACAGGCATCAATACAAGGGCTAGTGTCTGTACTTGTAAATAAAGGTGTTGGAGAAGTACAAAAGTTAACTGTTATAATAAGATTGTCAGCTCCTTGACATCCATTTAAATCTGTTCCTTGGACTATGTACAAAGCATCTTGAATTGGAAATATAGTGTCATTTTGTGTTTGACCTAAATTATTAAACCATTGATATGTATTTGCTCCAGTTCCTATTAGGATAACAGAATCTCCTAAACAGATTATTGGGTTAGATGAAGTTGCAATAACATTAGGTAAAGCATTTATCATTACCACAATAGTTGTATCATGAGTACTATTATCATCTGTAATAGAAAGATTGATGTTTTGCTGACCAACAGTATTAAATGTT
>CAJWVX010000067.1 GCA_913048175.1 uncultured Flavobacteriales bacterium
TTTGTGGAGAGAAGTCTATTGTTTTAGATGATTATAAAACAATGGACATTATAGGGAAAGGGAAGAAAACCATTAAAAATGGATCTCAAGATAAAGGCCATTCAACTGAAATAGCTGGATTTTTAGCAGCAATAAAAGAAGGGATACAGTTGCCAATTTCTTTTGCCGACTGTTACAATTCTACTGAAGCTACTTTTAAAGTGTTAGATAAAATTAAAGGAGCATAGTGGATATTAAGCAATCACGAAATAAACTTCAAGAGTATATTGAATCGGAAAACTTTAAAGGTTACGATCCTTATGATACCTTAAATTCTCCAATACCTTTTCATTGGTTAGGGAAGTGGGGGCCAGTATTGGCAATACAATTTCAAAAAAGAAACCCTTTTAATATTAGAGCCCTTTTAGGAATTAAAAAGGATTACAATCCTAAAGCAATAGGGTTGTTTTTGCATGCTTATTCATTAGACTATCAGCAAAATAAGAAGGAAGAAACATTACAGAAAATGGACTTCTTTTTTAATTGGTTGTTGGAGAATAGAACCAAAGGATATGAGGAGTATTGTTGGGGCTATAATTTTGATTGGGCAAGCCCAGTTAAGTTTTTAGAAAAATTTTCGCCAACAATTGTTGTGAGTGGGTTTGTTGCTAAAGGAGTTTTTGAATACTACCAAGCAACTAAAAACCCTAAAGCGTTAGAAGTGCTAAAAAGCATAGGAGATTTTACAGAGAATAAGTTAACGTGGACCAAGACTGAAAAAGGTTATTGTGTTAGTTACAGTACCAAAACGATAGATTGTTGTTATAATGCCAATATGTTAGGAGCAGAACTATATGCTCGTTTACATTTTATAACTAAGACCGAAAAGTATAAAGAGTTGGCGTATAAAATGACAGATTTTACGGTTGCTTATCAGAAAGATTCTGGTTTATGGAATTATAGTATTGATTTGAAGACTGGGAAAGAACGGACTCAAATTGATTTTCACCAAGGATATGTGTTAGATTCAATTCATTATGTATTAAAATACTGTGGTGAAAATTCTGTTTATTCTGATGCATTAAAAATTGGTGCAGCCTATTATTTCAAAAATCAATTTAAAGAAAATGGGCAATCAATATTTAGAGTTCCGAATGATTACCCAGTAGAAATTCACAATCAAGCGCAAGGGATAATAACCTTAACAAGGCTATCCTATTTGTCAGATGAATATGCTCCTTTTGTAACAAAAATTGCAAATTGGACTGCAGAAAATATGCAAAGTAAAAAAGGGTATTTCTATTATAAAAAATATCCGATTCATACGATTAAAACTCCTTTTATGCGTTGGAGTCAGGCCTGGATGTTTTTGGCTTTAACGGAATTGAAAAACAGTAAAAATGACTAAAGATTTTACGTTAGATAAATACGAAGCGTTTTTAAAAACGGCTATTGCTAAAGGCTATCAATTAGTGTCGTATCAAGATTTTTTAAATAATGATTTTGATAAGGTGTTGATTTTAAGACATGATGTAGATAAAAGACCACAGAACTCTTTAAGAACAGCTCAACTTCAGCATAAATTAGGAGTAAAAGGAACGTATTATTTTAGAGCTGTACCTGAGAGTTTTGATGTTGAGGTTATCAAACAAATAGCCGCTTTAGGGCATGAAATAGGCTATCATTATGAAGACTTAACAATTTGTAATGGCGATTATGAAAAAGCAATTATCCATTTTGAGAAATGGTTAAAAAAGCTTAGAGCGTTTTATCCAGTTAAAACAGTCTGTATGCATGGTAGTCCTCTTTCAAAATATGATAACCGGAAGCTATGGGATAAGTATAATTATAGAGATTATGATTTAGTTGCAGAGCCTTATTTTGACATTGATTTTAATAAAGTTTTTTACATTACAGATACTGGCAGAAAGTGGGATGGAAATAAAGTAAGTGTAAGAGATAAGGTAGAATCTAAATTTGATTTATCATTTCATTCTACAGACGAATTGATAGTCGCTTTTAATGATGAAAAGTTGCCAAATCAAATGATGCAAAATATTCATCCTCAACGTTGGTCAAATAATAGGATAGAATGGATACAAGAGTTAGTTTTGCAAAACATTAAAAACAGCATCAAAAAAACCCTATTTGTTAAGTGAAAAAGCTTAGAGTATTTATAGTATCGCAAGAAGAACCTTTTTACATCCCTAAAGTAATTAGATATTTAGTAGATCATCAAAATGAAAATTTTGAGATAGTTGGAGCTACAAGATTACAGCCTCATCGTAAAAATAAAACGATGAAAGATTGGTTGTTAGAGCGGACTCAGATCTATACCTATTGGGAACTTTTTATTACCACTTGCTTTTTTGTTTACTGTAAAATAGTGTATAAGCTTTTGTCTAAAATAGGATTTGATAATCCGTTTTCTGTAAAACATATTTATGCTAAAAATTTAATTAAAGAGGTCGTTACAGATGATATTAATTCACCATTTTATTTAACGAAATTAAGAGGATTAGAGATTGATGTTGTTTTGTCTATATCTCCGCCACAATTGTTTGGTAAAGAGTTACTTAATCTGCCTAAAAAAGGGTGTTTAAATGCACATGGCACCCTTTTACCAAGACATAGAGGTGTTTTTGGTAGTTGGTGGATGCTCTTTGATGGAGATAAAGAAATAGGAACTACTATTCATACCATGGTAGAGAAATTAGATGATGGAGAAATAGTTTGGCAAAAAGAAGTACCAATGCCAGAAAATGCTACGCAATATGCAATTGCTTATCATACTAAAAAAATAATGTCTGAAGGTTTAGTTGAGACACTTGATGAACTGAATGTAGGAAGTCTAGATAGTATTAAGTCTCCTTACAAAGAAAGCTATCATAGAGCCCCCTCAAAAGAGGAGGGGAATAATTTTCATAAAAGCGGTTTAAGAGTCGTTACATTTAAAAATGCGAAACTGACACTTTCTAAAAGCTTTTAAACAAGCTTAGTTTATTACTTTACTTACTATTAATTAGTATTCTATGTCATTTTTACTACTATTGTTTAAGCATGGCAAAAGGAACTGAAACATTTTTATTTTACTTAGGACATCCGGCACATTATCATAATGTTTCAATGGTGATTAAACAACTGTCCCAAAAAGGATTTCGTGTTGTTTTGGTTGCGCGAGGTAAAGATGTTTTGTTTGAGTTGTTAGAGGGCTTACCTTATGAGATTATTTATTTAAAACCAAGAAAAGGAAAGAATAAATTATCATTAATTAAAACGATTCTTCACCGCGAGTTAATTCTATTTCGTTTGGCTTTAAGGTATAAGCCTAAAATGCTGATAGGAACAGATATTGTTATTGCCCACATTGGTAAATTATTAAGCATTCCTTCAGTTATTTTAAATGAAGATGATGCTAAAGAAGTCCCTTTTTTAGCCAAGTTTGGATTTAAGTATGCTACTGCTGTTTTTTCTCCAGATAGTTGTGATATTTCACCTTATTCCAATAAAATCGGTTATCAAGGATATCATGAATTAGCTTATTTACATCCAAATTATTTTAGTCCAGATAAAACGAAAGTTTCAAGTTTAATAGAATCCGGAGATAAGTATTTTATATTAAGATTTGCAGAGCTTACAGCTCATCATGATGAGGGTAAGAATGGAATAGATTTATCAATAGCAAAGAAGTTGATAGATCAGTTATCTCCTTTTGGTCGTGTGTATATTACCTCAGAGCGAAAGTTGGAAGCAGAATTGGAACCTTATCGTATATTTATAAATCCAAAGGATATACATCATGCATTGTGTTTTGCAGAAATGTATATTGGTGATAGTCAAACAATGGCAGCCGAATCTGCGGTATTAGGAACTCCATCAATTCGATTTAATGATTTTGTGGGCAAGCTGGGGTATTTAGAAGAATTAGAACATAAATATAATTTAACATTTGGGGTAGCTACTGATAATCCTGAGTTACTTTTTACTCAAATACAAGCATTGCTTACAAATGATAATCTAAAGGAAGAGTTTAGGAAAAGAAAAGAACACATGTTAAAAGAGTGCGTTGATGTTGCTCAATTGTGGACAAGTTATTTTATTGAAAATAGAAAGAAGTAATTACTTTTGATAAAGAATGAATAAACGAATTATAATAGAGGAGCAAGGAGAGAAAGCGTATTCGTATTTATCGAAATATATTAATGTAGGAGAAGGAAGTGTTGAGGTAATAAAAACAACTAATAAGTTTAATATTCGAAAAATTGCTCATCAAAAATCTAGTATTGTTAATTTGAATAAGATTAATGATATTAATAAAATGAATGAGTTTTTTAAATCTGTTAATGAAAAATTAGAAGGTGGAGGTCTTTTTATTGGCTGTGTAGAAACTAAAGTGGAACGTAGAAAAAGAATATTTAAAAAATATCCAATCGGGATTGCTCAGGTATACTATTTATTTGATTTTATTTTTAAAAGAGTTTTTTCAAAATTATGGATAACCAAATGGCTATACTTTTTTGTTACAGCAGGCAGAAATCAAGTTTTGTCTAAAGCAGAAGCTTTGGGGAGATTAGCCTATTGTGGCTTTGAAATAATTAATGAATACGAAATAGATAACTTAAATTACTTTGTTGTTAAAAAAGTAAAAACAGTTGAAAGTGTAAAAGAACCTCGCTTTAGTATCTTATTTAAAATGAGTAGAGTTGGTAAGTATGGTAAACTTATAACAGTATATAAGATTAGAACAATGCATCCTTATGCAGAGTATTTACAGGCTTACATTTATAAATTAAATAATTTACAGAAAGGGGGTAAATTTAAGGATGATTTTAGAATAACTACTTGGGGTAAGGTTTTAAGGAGATTTTGGATTGATGAAATCCCAATGATTATTAATATATTTAAAGGACAATTGAAATTTGTTGGTGTTAGGCCTTTAAGTAGACAGTATTTAAGTTTATATACCAATGAGTTAATTGAAAAGAGAAAAGACGTTAAGCCAGGATTAGTACCTCCATACTATGCTGATATGCCGGAAAGTTTAGAGGGAATTATGGAATCTGAAATGAGGTATATAAATGCTTATAAAGCAAACCCTTTATTAACAGATTTTAAATATTTTTTTAAAGCCTCATCAAACATTATTATAAAAAAAGCTAGAAGTAATTAATCAATAACTATGTTAAAAAGAATATTCCTTTTACTTGTTGTATCTGTAGCATTTACAACAATTCAGGCTCAAATTGTTATGCAGCCAATTACATCAAGTGTATATGAGTTTTTGGATGAAATGGCACAAATGAAGCATATTGAATTAAACTCTTCAGTAAAGCCTTATTCAAGAGTTTTTATTGCTCAAAAGCTAATAGAAATTGAAGATCACAAAGAAGACTTAAATAAAAGACAAGAAAAGGAATTAGCTTTTTACTTTAAAGATTTTAATAAGGAATTAAAATCTAAAGGAGATTTTGAGAAAAGAAAGGATTTCCTATTTTATAAAGATAGTCTGTTTACTTTAACGCTTAACCCAATTTTGGGTGTTGAATATGGAACAAATAGTGCTGGAAATTATATTCATCGTTGGAATGGAGGAGAGTTTTATGGTTATATTGGTGAACATCTTGGGTTTTCAGCAAGTTTAAGAGATAATGGAATCTCAGAAATCTTAACTGCTCCTGAATATTTAACTTATGATCAAGGAGGAAACTTTAAGATAAATCAAGGTCAAACTGGTGCGAGAAGTGATTATAGTGAAGCGTTGGGAGCAATTTATTATTCAACAAAATGGATGAGATTAGGTTTTGCTAAGAATAATTTTACCTGGGGTGATAATTATCATGGTGCAAATATTAGATCAAATAAAGCACCTTCTATTGGTTATATCGATTTTAATTTAGCTCCAGTTAAATGGTTTGAACTTAATTATACGCATTCTTGGTTGGTTTCGGAGCTGATAGATAGTAATAGAAGTTTTATTTATAATAACGAACCTCGAGATATATTTATAAATAAGAATAGAGCTGCAAATATTTTCACGTTTAAACCTTTAAAGAACTTTCACTTTTCTGTTGGTAATTCTATTATATATTCTGATGATGGAATCAAACCATTTTACTTAATTCCTTTTATGTTTTATAAATCTGTTGATCATACTTATAATAGTGCTGGCAGTAATGCTCTTGGGCAAAATTCTCAGATGTTTATGAATATTAGCTCTAGGCAGATTAAGCACCTCCATCTCTATGCATCTGTTTTTATTGATGAAATTAGTATTGGTAAAGTGTTTGATGCTGAAAAGAGCTCTAATATTATGAGTGCTAAACTTGGTTTCAAGTTAAATAACTTTCCTGTTAGAAATACCTATTTAATTGCTGAATATACAAGAACAAACCCTTGGACATATAGACATCAGATAGAATCTACTTCTTATGCTTCTAATGATTACACTTTGGGACATTACTTGGGAGAGAATGCTCAAGAAATATACTTAGAAGCAGGGTTAAGACTGTTTAGAGGTGTTAAGGCTTCATTATCTTATACGCTAGCTCAAAAAGGGATAGAACATACTTACGAGTTGAATTTTGGTAATGCTAATGTAAAAGGTTTGCCTTTTATTGAAACTAAGGTATGGGAAAATCAAACCTTAGAAGGTGCTGTAAGCTATGAAATTATTAATGATGGATATATTTTTGTGAGAGCAAGAATGAGTAACATAAAAGGAGATAACGCTTATACTCCAACGATATTTAGAGGAAACCAAACAACTATATCTGGAGGAATTAATTTTGGCTTTTAAGGAATATTCTTAATGGAGCAATTATTTACCTAATAAATATTGCATCTCAAAAAGTTTAAGTTGAGTTTCGAATAGCTTAAGTCTAACATTTAAAAGTTCATCTTCTTTACTAGATTTTTT
This sequence comes from uncultured Flavobacteriales bacterium, assembly GCA_913048175.1. Lineage (GTDB taxonomy): Bacteria > Bacteroidota > Bacteroidia > Flavobacteriales_E > Vicingaceae. The sequence goes on from CAJWVX010000067.1 coordinate 6,896, forward strand.
ATTTTTTTTACCGAATAATCCTTTTTTAGACTCTTTGGTTGTGGATGGTATTAGATTGGAGTTTGAAGTTGTTGCTGAAGGGGAATTACTTGATTCATCATTAAATTTATTGATATTATCCTTTTTTGAACGCTTTTTAGGTGCATCAGCAGAAGTTCTGTTAAAGTTATAAGTTAGACCAATCCCTAGATAATTGTATTTATCTTTAGCAGTCCAGCCCCTGCTAAAAGCATCAAGTCTATCTGTTGTGGTAGAACTCTGTGTCAAATCTAAGTGAATATCCATTTTCTGATTATATTTATAAACTAAAGATAAACCATAAGGTATAGTTAGTGTTTTTGCTTTAGCAGTTTTATCACTTAATACTTTTTGAGATTGAGATTCAGTTCCTTCAACTTCAACATATCCTTCATAATCCTTTGTGTTTAATGTACGAGTATCATATTGTTGAGATCTATACCACATATAACCAATACCGAGATTGGCATATATTTTAAGCCTACGAGAATCATTTTTCTTAAATAAAACATCACTAATTAATAATTGAGGTTGAAGAGAGATATTGAAAAAATTATTTTCAAAAGAAATAGTTGAAGAATTTTTTCCGGTCTTTCGAGTTCCTTCCAATTTCCCTGTTTGATAATTTAACTTTGCGCTAAGGCCCCACTTAATCTCTCTTGCAATAGAAAATTTAAATGCGCTATTTGAAGATTTGTTGAATTCACTAAACTTAGGAAATAAGTTATATTCAGATAGATCTCCATAGTATATATTGACTCCGGCTGATACACTTATTGATGCGCCATCGAAAATTGGACCGAAGTTTTTATCATCTCCTTCTTCATTTTCTGCTTTTGGTTCTTTTTCTTTTTTTTCTTTTGGCTCTTTTTTTGTTTTTTCTTTTTTAGGACTAGACTCTTTTTTAGATTTTTTTTTCTTCTTTTTAATCTTCTTTTCTTTAGGCTCTTTATTTTTCACTTCTTGAGCATAAGAACCCGTTACACATGAAAGAATGAAAATAGTAAATATTAAGCGTCTCAAAAAAATCATAAAAAGTTACTTTAATTAACAAATATCAGGTTTTATTGGTAGATTTCCAAATCATAGAGATGTAATTTATCCTGTCTGCATTTGATTAAACATTGTGTCTATTTTTGGAGTATGTTTTGAATTTTAAAAATAGTAAATATCTTGTGTTTTACATTGATGTTATTTTAACATAGCAACTTGAGGTAAGATTAAAGAAGGTTGTTGATTAACGAAGTTCTAACGATAATTAATTTGTTTAAAAGGAGGATAATTTTTTGGATTTAGACTATCAAGCAAACAAGATTTAAGTTTGTATACAATAGAGTTGAAAAAAAATCAGAAAGAAATTAAACCTGGGTGACTGCTTCCTTATTTTGCTGATATGCTATGCGCTTTAGCTGGAGTTATTGCTTCTGAAATTAGGTGTAAATACGCTTATAAGGAAAATCCTATTTACAGCTATAATGTATTTATTTAAAGCTTTTATAAAAAGCTACAGAAGTAATTAATTAAAATCATATTTGTTTTATTGATTGTAACTGTATCATTTACAATAGTAATCATCAGGTTGTTATCTAGATAATTACATCAATTTTTTGCGCTTTTAGGTTAGGTGGCTCAAATGAAGTATATTGAGATTAACTTTTTAGTAAAGCCTTATTCAAGAATTTTTATTGCTAAAAAGTTAGTTTCAATTGAAAGCTATTAATAGCGATTAAATAAAAGACAGAAAAAAACTAGATTTTTATTTTTGAGGTCTTCATAAAGAATTAAAACCAATCGAATAATTTAAAAAAAGATAGTCTGTTTAGTTTAACTGTAAATCCTACACTTAGCAATTGATACGGAACAAATAGAACCGGTAAATACTTTTATAGATGGAATGAAGGAGAATTTTATGGTTATGTTGGAAAATATTAAGTGTTTTTCGAGAAGTATAAGAGATAATGGTGTTTAAGAAATATTTACACCACCTGAATATTTAACTTAGGATAAAAGAAGTAATTAAAAAAATAATCAAGATCAAACTGCAGTTAGGATTTACTCTAGTGAAGCATATGGATCCATTTATTATTTCACAAAATAGATAAGTTTCGGTTTTACTAGAAACAATTTTACGTAAAAAGGTAATTGTCATGTTGCTAATATTCGTCCCAATAATGCTACCTATATTTCTTGTCTTGATTTCAATATAGCGGCAGTAAAGTGGATCGAATTAAATTATACTTACTTGTGGTTGGTCTCAGAAATTATTGATGTCAATATTTTTTTTGATAACAAAGAAAGAGAGTTTTTTGTTAATAAAAATAGGGTAGATAATATGTTCATTTTTAAGTCTTTTAGGATTTTTCATTAGGTAGATTCTCAATTAAAAACACATACTTTTAGTAGAATTTACTCGAATAAATATTTGGACTTATACAGTTAAAATAGGAACGAATACCTAACTGTCTTTGTATTATCCATTTTAAACATTAATATATTTAAAGTATAATTCGTTAGATTTCGGCTTAGTATTTAGAAAGGAGAGACTTATTGATAATAAAAAACCTCGTAATGAATTCATTACGAGGTTTTAATGTTGCCCGACTAAGGCTCGAACTTAGACTCTTCTGTACCAAAAACAGATGTGTTGCCAGTTACACCATCGGGCAGTATCAAACTATTTATCTGATAAGGTCGGCAAATGTAATATTTTTTTTATTCTTACAAAACAAAAATCGAAAATATTTTTTTTAATTAGATTAACATCCTTTAACAATAAATCATAGAGAAATTCATATTTTCGTAGCTTATAAAAAAATGACTATGGATTTTAAGAGATTAAATAATATTATCGGTTGGGCTGTATGGATGATAGCGACTTTCGTTTATGTGTCTACTATCGAATCTACTGCAAGTTTTTGGGATTGTGGAGAGTTTATCGCAACAGCTTATAACTTAGAAATTGGACATCCACCTGGAGCACCGCTTTTTATGTTGATTGGAAGGTTCTTTACTATGTTTGGTTCTGGCGAAGTAGCTGGTTATTCCATTAATATTTTATCTGCCTTAAGTAGTTCATTTACAATATTGTTTTTGTTTTGGTCTATTACTATGATTATTCAAAAACTAGCCAAAAAGACTGGTGAAATCACAGAGAGTAAAGCTATTGCGATTTTGGGTGCAGCAGTTGTTGGTTCATTAGCCTATACTTTCTCAGATTCATTTTGGTTCTCTGCTGTAGAGGGTGAGGTTTATGCGATGTCATCTTTATTTACGGCTTTAGTTTTTTGGGGGATATTAAAATGGGATTCTGTTGCTCATGAGAAGCATAGTACTCGTTGGATTGTTTTTATAGCGTATTTAATGGGGCTATCTATTGGAGTTCACCTTTTGAACTTATTGGCTATACCGGCAATGGTATTCCTATATTACTTCAAAACAAGAGAATTGAACTTTAAAAACTTTATGATTGCTGGAGGTTTTTCTGTGTTAGTTCTAGGTGTTGTTCAGTTTGGTATTATTCCAGGAACAGTTAGTTTAGGAGCTGCATTTGAGTTATTATTTGTTAACTCATTCGGAATGGGATTCCATTCAGGGTTGTTGTTTTTTATATTTTTAACCATGTTAGTTTTAGGTGGAGGACTTTACTTTACTCAGAAAAATGGGAAAGTAGTTTGGAATACAATATTACTATGTACAACTGTTATTTTAATTGGTTACTCAACTTATGCAGTAATTATGGTTAGATCTGCAGCTAATCCACCAATGGATGAAAATAATCCAGAAAATGCATTTAGCTTATTAGCTTATTTAAATCGTGAACAATATGGTGCTGCTCCATTTTTAAAAGGACAATATTATAATACACCTTTAGAAGCGAGTGATCCATATAAAGAAGGAAACCCTGTTTACTTTCAAGATAAAGTAAATGGTAAGTATGTGCAAACAAATGTAGGTGAAAAAAACAAGCCTAATCACGATAAGAAGACTTCTGGATTTTTACCACGAATGTGGAGTAATCAAGCGCATCATATAGCTGATTATAAAGCTTGGGCTGGAGGAATTAAAGGCAAGAATAAAAGAGCTTCGAATGGTGAAACGATTACAGTTCCAACTTTTGGAGAAAATATGTCGTTCTTAATTAATTACCAGTGGGGGCATCTTTATTGGAGATACTTTATGTGGAATTTTGCTGGTAGACAAAGTGATGTTCAAAATTCAAGACCTCAGGATATTACTAATGGTAACTGGATTTCTGGTATTGCACCATTAGATGCTGCAAGATTAGGTAATCAAGATAAATTACCACTTAGTATGACTAATAACCCTGGACATAATAAGTATTATTTATTGCCATTATTATTAGGAATGATTGGATTGGTTTATCAATTATATAAAGATCCTAAAGATTGGTTAGTATTAGGGTTGTTATTTTTCTTTACTGGAATGATGATAAACTTTTATACCAATCCTCCATCACCACAACCTAGAGAAAGAGATTATGCTTATGTTGGCTCCTTTTATGTATTTGCAATTTGGATAGCTGTAGGGGTATATGCGTTGTATGATCTTATAAGTGAAAAAATGCCGAAAACAATGACTGCAGTTGCAGTATCTATCGGATGCTTATTTGCAGTTCCTGTAGTTATGGCTAACCAAAATTGGGATGATCACGATAGAAATGGAGTATATACAGCAAGTGATTTTGCTAAAAATTACTTAAATTCATGTGCTCCTAATGCTATTTTATTTACTAATGGTGATAATGATACTTTCCCATTATGGTATGTACAAGATGTATTACGTTATCGAACAGATGTAAGAGTTGTAAATTTGAGTTTATTGAATACTGATTGGTATATCGAGCAGATGAGACGAAAGGCTTGGATTGCAGATGGTATACCACAGAGACTGCCGGAATCTAAATTAAGACAAGGAACTAATGATTATGTGCCTATTTATGAAAGACCAGAAGTAACTGGATTTAGAGATGTAGATGAGATTATTGCTTTTGTTGCTGATGATACTCCTAAATCTAAAGTAGGTGTTGGTCAAGGAAGAAAACAAGTAGATTATATTCCTTCTAAAAACTTTAAAATTACTGTAGATAAGGCAAAAGTTTTGGCTAATGGAACTGTTACTCAAGATAGGGCTGATAGAATTGTTGATAATGTTGAGTGGACAGTTAACAAAAGTTATATCATGAAAAATGATTTAATTATTCTTGATATTTTAGCTGCAAACGATTGGGAAAGACCAGTTTACTTTGCAATTACTACTGGAGCAAGTAGCTATTTAGGATTAACTGACTATTTTCAATTAGAAGGTTTAGCTTACCGTTTAGTACCTTATAAAGCTCAAACTTTTGATGGACAAACTGGTGAAGTTAATACAGACATTATGTATAAAAACTTAATGACTGAATTTAAGTGGGGAGGAATGAAAGATGATGATATATACATGAATGAGAACAATAGAAGAATGTGTATGAACTTCAGAAACAATTTCTCTCGTTTATCAGGGGAATACATCAGGCTAGGAGAAAAAGAAAAAGCTATTGAGGTATTGGATGAATGTTTAGTAGCTATTCCTGAAAGAAATGTTCCTTACAACTACTTTGTACTTTCTATTGCAGAAAACTATTACAAACTGGGTGAGTACGAAAAAGGAAACAAGATTATTGGAAGTTTGGTTGATCGTTATGAAAATGACTTGAAATATTATATTTCTTTAAAAGGTGATGCTAAAAAATCTGTTAAAGCTGATTATGATAGATCTAAATATATACTGCAACAAATTATAATGATGACTAATGAGCGTTATAAAGAAGCTGGTATGGAAGAAGGAATGAAAGATAGGGTTACAAGTATCAATAGTTTGTTGATGAATGAAATACCAAACTAGTCATACGTTATTTAAGAATAAAGATGAAAAAAATAATTAGAAATATATTAAGAGGATTAGGATTGTATTCTGCGGCTTTAGATGTAGAAAATAAGATAATTACAGTTTTTAAAAAAGGAGAGCGAAAAGAATTTTATAGCGAGTTCATAAAAGAAGGTGATGTTGTTTTTGATGTTGGAGCTAATAAAGGAAACAGAACTGTTATCTTTTTAGAGTTAGGAGCAAAAGTTGTTGCTGTTGAACCTCAAAAAGAATGTTACGAGCATCTGGTTAAGCGTTTTGGCGATACTATTGACTTAATTAAATTAGGTTTAGGAGAAAAAGAAAGTACGGCAACTATGTATGTTTCTGGTTCTACTTTGATTTCTTCTTTTTCTAAAGAGCATGTTGATGTGATGAAAGAAGATCGTTTTAAAGGTGCTGATTGGGGAGATACAATTGACATTCAAATGACAACTATGGATGTTTTAATTGAAAAGTATGGAACTCCATCTTTCTGTAAAATTGATGTGGAAGGTTATGAATACGATGTTTTAAAAGGATTATCTAAACCATTAAAAGCACTGTCTTTAGAATACATTGTTCCAGAAAATACTCAAGTTTTAGTAGATTGTATAAAGCATTTATCTAGCCTTGGAAATATTGAATGTAACTTCTCTTATGGAGAATCTATGAAGTACAACTTACCTAAATGGAAGACTGGTAAAGAAATGATTGATTTTGTACAGACACAAGAATTTACAGACACTTCTTATGGTGATGTTTATATCAAGTTTGTATAAGGTCTGAGAATTTTGAAATAAAAAATCCCGTTCCGATAATTGTCGAAACGGGATTTTTTATGCTCTAAAATGTCATTTATAAAAATAGTTTAACATCACTTTACTGATGTAATAAAATGAAGTGTGGAATCTTTTTTGAGTGAATTAATAGTCTTTTAATTTATTCGTTATCCTGATAAAACTGAAATCCATAAAAAATAAATAGTCAGATTAGACTCTAAAATAAATTTGGAAAGGCTGTATTTGGTATTATTGGACAAACGTCACCCTAAATTTATTTCAAGGTCTATTAAAAGTACTAAGCCTTAGGAAACTTAACAAAGAACGAAGTCCCAATATCTTCCTTTGTTTTAAACCAGATATCTCCATGAGCGTTTTCTAGAATGTTTTTAACCATTGCTAATCCAAGTCCCATTCCCGTGGTTTTAGTGGTAAAGTTTGGGACAAATATTTTGTCTTTTTTATCTTCTGAAATTCCAGTTCCGTTGTCTTTAATTTCAATAATAAAAGACTCAGCTTCTTCACTAAATGATACAACAATTTTTCCTTCAATAGTCTCAGGAATTGCTTGTATAGCATTTTTAATTAAGTTACTGAATACACGAGATATCTGATCTTTATCAGCTATTATATTCGCTATACCATCATACTTTTCAATTAAATAAATTTCAATAGACTCTTCCCTGTATAAGTCTATAGTCGTTTCAACTATTGGAATTAGGTTTATTTTTTGCTCATTAGCTTTAGGCATTTGAGCAAAGTTTGAAAATTCATCCGCAATCTTAGTTAATGTATCAATTTGTTCAACTAGAGTTTTGGCTGTTCTTGCAATACGTTCATCTAAATCAGCTGGTTTATCCTTTGCAACTCGTTCTAATTGTTGAATTCCTAATTTCATTGGCGTTAATGGGTTCTTAATTTCATGGGCAACTTGTTTGGCCATTTCTCTCCATGCGCTTTCTCTTTCTGATTTTACCAAAAGAGAAGCGTTTCTTTGAAGCTCAACTACTTTCTTATTGTATTCAAATACTAAAGCTCCAATCTCATCATTCGAGTCCCATTCCAATAAATCATAGGATTCACCCAGTTGAAGTGCACTAATCTTATTTTTAATCATTCTAACAGGTTCAGATATATAATTAGCAAAGAATACTGCAATGATGGTAGATATTAAAAATAATAGACCGTAAATGTTAATTAGAGCGGTATAGAAGGATGACAATTCATTCTCTAACTCATTCTGTTTAGCAAAGTAAGGTAGGTTCATGTAAGCTAATATCTCCTGCTTTTCATTTCTAAAAGGAACATAGGTAGAGATGTAATTTAAATCACCAATGTTTTCGCTATGCGTGAATTTTGATTTTTTTTGTAGATGAATTTGATGATAAGCCTCAGGATTCATTTGTCGACTAACTAAAGCTCTCTCAAAAATTTCTGGTCGAGAGGTTGCTAATAAAACACCTTCTTTATTGTACAAATCAATATCGGTATAAAATACGTTAGAAAACTTGACTAAATAATAAGTCATTTCATCATATAAATCTGAAGAAAGTTTTTTCTTTTCTCCTAGCTTATGTTCTAATTCGATAAGAACAGATTGTACTTTCTCAGCAAGTTGGGTTTTGTTCTTTTCAAGATATTGCTTTTTGATATAGTATGATGTTCCCAATGAGAAAAGAATAAACGATAGAAATATAGAGGCAATAATAAATAATTGAATTTTGGTGCTAAAATCAGTTAATGCAATGTGCCAATTAAAAGGAGATATTTTAAAGAATAATCCTAAAATCAATACAATAATACTCGTAATGATAAAGAAGTATGAAAACGTTGTAATATAGTTGAAAATAGTTTTTTGAGGGGAGCTTAATATAACTGCTGTGTTTTTATCGCTTTGGTAAATTACATGATAAGCCGAACCAAAAGTTGTTTTAAAAAAACCGTCAGCATTAAATTGATATTGGTTACTTAACTCAATACTGTAATTAAATTTTCCAGCATTATCTACCAACTTTCCATTTTTGTATTTAGCAAAAGAGTAGGTGTTCGTATTTATTGGTTTAGTTATATCTTTTTCATTTAACAATAATTCTGGGTAACCCTCAGTTTTAGAAAACTTTTTAGAGAATAATTCTATAAACAATGCATAACTATTAAGATGGAGAGAATCTTCTGGATTGATTTCAATTTTAGCAAAGTAACTACTAACACCTTCTTCAGAATAGAGGAATTTTATAGGCTCGTTTGAACGAAATGGATCGTCTGTTTCTTGTTTAATTTTGTCTTCGAAAAAGGAGAAACAATGAGCCCACTTATTTTGATCTTCAACAAAAATGGAGTCATTTTTATTGTAGTAGCCAATTATATTTATGTCATATTTACTGAAGTAACCTCTTAAGTAATGATCTGAAATATATTTGTCAATTCTTTCTTTTTCATCATAATAAACTGAAATACTATTTTGAATTAGACTATCACTTTGAATTTTCACTTTAATATCTTCATATAAATATTCAGAAACGGGATCACGTTCTTTGGCTAGTTTTTTAGCTACAAACTCTTTATTGATTTCTTCTTTAAGTTTTCCTAAATGAATAAATCCATAAGAAGTAGTAGATGCAACTGCTAATATCAAAAATACACTTCGATAAAAACTGGTTTTAGAATTGGTTTTAAATGAAAAGGCAAGAACTACAAAAAGAACCCAAACAGTTAATAGTGCACTTATTTCTAAAAAAAAGTGACCAATAATAATAGTTATTAATTGTACAATCCAAAATAGTGTTATTAACTGATTTCGCTTAAAAGCATAATTAATAAAATGATTGATAGCTATTTTGATAAATAGAATGAGTGAAATAAATAGCAGGGTAATTGCTCCAATTCCAGCAAAACTGTAAGTGTTTAAATCTAATAAATAATTAATATCAAAATTTATTTTAGAATTACTGATTAACCCCTCCAGAAGGTCTGCGAATATTAATGGAAAAACAGAACTAACAAACACGATTAAAAAGATCACCATTTTGTTGTTAGGATTTACTTTTTTAATTGCTTTTGCTAAATAGTAAATGACTAATGCAAATAAAACGGTACTAATAATTAAATCACCTAAAGAGGGCAGGAAGTCAGATTGAGCAAATATTATAGGGCTAAATAATTCTTGATTATAAAAGGCAGAAAATGGATGGAAGTATAATAGTAGAATTCTTGAAATTCCAATAAATGCAATAACAATTATTGGGGATATATTTCTTAATACACTAATTTTTCGTGTTTGTTTACTAATAAAGGAAATAACAAAAAGGTATCCAATAAAGAAATAAAGTAGAAGTATCCAATTATTGGTTTTTGAAGAATTTTTCGAATCAATAGGTTTCAAAGAAAATAGATAAACGCCATTATTATCAAAAATATTCTGCTCAGATTTTCTTAGTGAAATAGTTAAATTACTATTAACTCCAAAACTTTCATGAAAACTATTTTTAAGATACTTGTTGTTTATAGGGTAATTATTTTTAATTAGAATTAAAGCTAAATAAGTCTTTTGATGGGCTTTTTTCAGAATGTATTGGTACCATCCATTTTTTAATTTAACTAATCCATTATCACTTTTAAAAGCATTTAATTTTGGTGAAAACTCAATACTTTTATTCGTCCAATAATTAATTTTTCCGTTTTGTATAATATAAAAGGAAAGTCCTTTTTCTATATAAAGTTGTGCGTGTTTACTGCTTAATGAAAAATTAATTACTGTTATATTATTGATAAGTTCAATTAGAGTTTTTTCAGCTAATATTTCTTTTTGATTTAATGAAGTATTAAATGTAGTATAATCTGTAGAGGATGAGTTAAATAATGAAACACTAAAATAGATTAGAAAAAATGAAATTAGTCCTATTGTTAAATGTAATAAAGGATGTTGTATTCTTTTTTTCATTAAAATATTATTGCTGTGAATTTACGAAATAATAATTATTGAGTTAAAACAAAAAAGCCCCAACTTAAAAGAAGGGGCTTTAATTTATTTTTATAATCTATTAACCTAAAGCTTCAGCACCAGCTACAATTTCTAATATTTCATTAGTAATATTTGCTTGTCTTGCTTTATTGTAAACTAATTTAAGATCGTCTTGTAATTCTTTTGCGTTATCTGTTGCTTTATGCATCGCTGTCATTCTAGCACCGTGCTCTGAAGCTAAAGAATCTAATAACCCTTTAAATAATTGAGTTTTTAAAGATTTAGGAATTAATTCTTCAACAATAAATTCTTTGCTTGGTTCAAAAATATAATC
>CAJWVX010000068.1 GCA_913048175.1 uncultured Flavobacteriales bacterium
TTAATGACTTAAACAACTGAAATATAGATGTTTATATCTTTTTATCTGAGAAAAAAGTATGAGTTTGCCCTGTGTTGGGGTGCAAAAATGTTTTGCTCAAAACTTTGCAGATAAAGAATATTATTTAGTAGATAGTTTAGTGTTGGAGGACTTGTCTGAAGATGATTGATTATTATTGGATAGCTGTTTGGAAGTTTACCATAAGAATGAAGGTGATACTATTGGTATAAATTCTATAGCCCTGATAGTTCAATAGAGTTGGGATAAAAAGGTTTATCCAAAATATAATTTTTGGTTGTTTGAGTTTTCAAATAAAAAAATAAAGGAAAATTTAGCTAAAAAAAATAAGGAATACTATCAAGTAGTTTTAGGTAGTGCTCTTTATAATATAGGCTATATTCATAGTGATGAAGGGAATGCAGAGGTCGCAATAGAGTTTTACTTAAAAGCTTTAAGTATTAAGAAAGAAATAGAAGATGAAGCTGGGGCGGCAAGTGTATTAAATAATATTGGAGCCATATACTTTCATCAAGGAAATTTAGAAAAGTCTCTTTATTATTATGATAAGAGTTTGAAAGTATATGAAGAAATAGATGATAAGAAAGGAATGTCCATTTCGTTAAATAATATTGGATTGATTTATGAAGGACAAGTTGATATTGATGAGGCATTTACTTATCATTTTAAGTCATTGGAAATAAGAGAGATGATTGATCATAAGGAGGGAGTGGCAACTTCTTTAAATAATATAGGCTTGCTATATGATGATCAAGGGGAAGATGAGAAAGCTCTTGAGTTTTATTTTCAGTCATTAATAATTAGAGAAGAAATAGGTGATAAAAAAAGAATCTGTTTATCTCTTAATAATATTGGATTTGCTTATGATGAACAAGGGAAACTGGAAAAGCTCTTGAATATTTTTCGAAATCATTAAAGATTAAAGAAGAAATTGGAGATGAAATAGGGATAGCAGGATCTTTAATAGGGATTGGGAATGTTGAGTTTAAGAAAGGGAATTTTGAAGCTGCAAAAGTATATGCTGTTAAAAGTTTAAAAATTTCTAAAGAGTGGGGATACGTGAATGATATTAAACATTCTTCAAGATTGTTAAGTAGGATGTATAAAAAACAAGGTAATTACAAAGAATCCTTAGTGATGTGCAAATTATTTATCGTTATGTGAGATAGTGTTAACAATATAGAAACACAAAAAGCAACAATAAAACAACAAACCAAATATATCTACGAAAAAAAGAAAATATTTGATGATTCAGAGAATGACAAGTTAGTTGCTATAGAAAAAGAAGCAAAGAAGAAACAGCAAGTAATAAGTTTTGCTACAGCAGGTGGACTTGGATTAACAGGTGTTTTTCTCTTTTTTGTGTTTAACCGTTTAAAAGTAACACGAAAACAAAAAGGTATAATAGAATCTCAGAAAGAAGAAGTCGAGCTTCAGAGGAACCAAGCAGAAATTCAAAGAGATATAGCTAACAATAAAAAAACAATAGTTGAAATAAAGAACAAAGAAATAACAGAAAGTATAACTTATGCAAAGCGAATACAAGAAGCAATTTTACCTCCCCCACTTTTGGTGAAAGAATGGTTGACCGAAAGCTTTATCTTTTATAAACCAAAAGATATTGTTGCAGGAGATTTTTATTGGATGGAAATCTCAACATTTAAAGAAGGAGAAAAGGAGAAGATCTTGGTTTATTTTGCTGCGGCCGATTGTACAGGTCATGGAGTGCCAGGAGCAATGGTGAGTGTGGTTTGTGCACGCACTTAATAGAGCGGTAAAAGAGTTTGGATTAACACAGCCTGGAGAGGTGTTAGATAAAGTGACTGAACTATTAGTAGAAGCTTTTGATAAAGCAGATGAGGAGATTAAAGATGGAATGGATATCGCTTTATGTGCTTTAGATATTTCAGCTAAAAATCTGTTGTATTCAGGAGCGAATAATCCATTGTATAGGATAACAAAAATTGATAAAAAGCATAAAAAAATGCTAAAACAGTAACTAATGAAACGCATCAGCTATTAGAGTACAAAGCTACTAAACAACCTGTTTGGTTAAATGACATTCAGGTGAAATTTGAAACGGGAGAAATTCAATTAGAACCGGAAGATGCTATTTATGTGTTTTCGGATGATTTTTCAGATCAGTTTGGTGGAGTAAAGGGGAAGAATTACAAATACTCTACTTTCAGAAAAGTCTATTATTCAATTTTCATCATCCTATGGAAACTCAAAAAGAGTTGTTAGAAACTGAATTTGAAGGATGGATAGATCTAGAACAAATAGATGATTTTTTCTAATTAGTATAAGGATTAATGGGAAAGAGAAAACAACTTTACAAAGCGAGAGTTAAAAGTTTTATCAATTTAAAAGAAGGACTTTCTAGTAAATTAATAGCCGATAAAATGTTTTTTTCTAAACATGCAGTAGATACTTACCGAAGAAGGCTGTTAGATAAAACAGGAACATATAATTCAACAGAATTAATTAACTATTGTCTTAAAAAGGAAATCATCTAATGTTTAATTTTAACGAATTAACAATATAATTTATGGACAATCCTTATGTAATAATAATTTTAGCTAGCTTGTTAATAGTGTTTTCGTACATTTTTACACAAATTTCTAAATACACTAAAATACCTTCAGTAATATTTTTAATAGGAACTGGTGTTGCAGCTCAGTATGGTGTAAAATCTATGGGTATGGAAGTTCCAGATTTAAGTCGGCATTTAGGTTTGCTAGGTATTGTTGGTTTGATGATGATCGTGCTAGAAGGAGCGCTAGATATTAAGATTCATAGAAATAAAATTAAAACAATTTTAGCAGCTTTTGCTACCTCTATTATTATATTGGGTGTAACAAATTCATTAATATCCTGTATCCTTTACTTTACATTGTCAGTTGAGTTTATGGATGCTTTTTTCTATGCGATTCCACTTTCTGTAGTTAGTAGTGCTATAGTTATACCAAGTGTTCACACATTGATTCCAGCAAAAAAAGAGTTTATGATATTAGAGGCAACATTGTCTGATATTTTTGGGATTATGTTGTTTGAATTGTGGATTATTGAACCTCATATTGGACAAACTTATACAGAAGCAATATCGTTGAATATATTAATTTCTGTTGGTCTTTCAGTTTTACTTAGCTACTTTCTGGTCTATATTTTTCTTAAAATTAAGACGGAGATTAAGTTTTTTTTATTTTTAGCAATATTGGCATTGTTATTTTCTGTGGGAGAGTATTTCCATTATTCAGCATTAATAATAATTTTGGTTTTTGGTTTGGTGCTAAACAACACGCATGTGTTTTTTAGAGGTTTCTTAAAGAAACTAGTCAGTCATGAAAAGGTAAAAGCTATTCGTCATGAGTTTGTTATTATTACTATTGAATCTTCTTTTTTAATTAGAACCTTCTTTTTTGTTGTGTTCGGTTTAACTATGAATTTAGAAGGTTTGTTTAATCCCGAATCAATTATTATAGCAGTTTTAATAATGATGGTAATCTTTTTTACCAGAGCCTTAAATTTAAAAGTATTTATAAAGAGTACTATTTTTCCACAAATGTTAATTGCACCCAGAGGGTTGGTTACAATTTTACTTTTTCAAAAAATTGTAGAGCATTATCATATTATACCATTTAGCGAAGCTATTTTGGCTTGGGTAATTATTGGTACTAACTTAGTAATGATGTTTGGATTGATTGCTAGTGGAAGTACAGAGGAAGATACTTTAAGAATTAATGCGACTGATGGTAAGTCTTCTGAATTAGATTATGATGGAGATTTATCAACGTTGTTAGATTCCGAGGTTAGTAACTCTAAACCAGAAAGTCCTTCAGAATAATTACATTTGTTTTTGTAAAAAAAATATCAGTTCAAGTATCCTACTTAAAGCAGGATGTATCGAGAACAATATTTTGAGAGCAACATTTATTCTCGATTCATCCCGATAAAAAATCGGAATACACGAATTGACAATGTTTCTTATTAAAAACCTATATAAATTGAGATATGAGATACCACGCTATAAATAATTCGTTATACATTAAAAACAGGTCTAATTTTGTTAAACATTTAAAGTCTAAATCGGTTGCTGTGTTTAACTCTAATGATATGATGCCAACAAATGCTGATGGACTTATGCCTTTTCGTCAGAATAACGATTTGTTGTACTTAAGTGGGGTAGATCAAGAGGAATCTATTTTAGTAATTTTTCCAGAGGCTAATAACCCAAAGCATAGAGAAATTTTGTTTGTGAAAGAGACAAGTGAGTTAATTGCTATTTGGGAAGGAGAGAAATTAAATAAAGAAAGTGCTACTAAGCAATCGGGTATTCAAACAATTTATTGGTTAACTGATTTTGATCAAGTTTTTCATGGATTAGCTATTGAAGCTGAAAGAATCTATTTAAATCGCAATGAACATTTAAGAGCTGCTACAACAGTTCAAACTTGTGATGATAGATTTAGAGCAGAATGTAAAGCTAAGTACCCAGATCATGAATATGAGCGTTTAGCACCAGTCATGAGTGCTATAAGACCAATAAAATCTCAATTAGAAATTGATGCAATGCAACAGGCTTGTGATATTACTGAAAAAGGATTTAGAAGAATCTTAGATTTTGTTAAGCCTGGAGTAATGGAATATGAAATTGAAGCTGAATTTGCGCATGAGTTTTTAAGAAATCGTTCAAGAGGCTTTGCTTATACACCAATTATAGCTTCAGGATATAACGCTTGCGTCTTACATTATATTGAAAATAATATGGAATGTAAAGCTGGAGATGTTATTTTGATGGATGTTGGATGTGAATATGCAAACTATGCTTCAGATATGACTAGATGTGTTCCTGTTTCAGGGGAGTTTACAGATAGACAGAAAGACGTTTATAATGCTGTTTTACGAGTTATGAAAGGGTCAACATCTATGTTGGTTCCAGGAACTGATCATGAGGAGTATCATGGTGAAGTTGGAAAAATGATGGAATCAGAATTGCTAGGTTTAGGCTTACTTGATAGAACAGATGTTGCAAATCAAGATAAGGCAAATCCAGCATATAAGAAATATTTTATGCACGGTACTTCTCACCATATTGGTTTAGATGTGCATGATGTTGAGAATAGAGCAACTCCTTTTAATGAAGGAATGATTTTAACTGTTGAACCGGGTATTTATATTCCGGGAGAAAATTTAGGTATTCGTTTAGAGAATGATGTTTTGATTACAAAAGATGGTCAGCATGATTTAATGCGAAATATTCCTTTAGAAGCAGAAGAAATTGAAGATTTGATGAATAGTTAAATCACCCCACTCATTCTCCCCTCAAGGGAGGATTAATGTGGATGAAATTGTTAATGAATTGAAAGAAAAATCCATAAAATTTAAAAGTATAAATGTTGCTTTTACCGATGAGGGTAAAGGAAAGGTTGTTGTATTTTTACACGGTTTTTTAGGTGCCAAAGAGGTTTGGAATCCCTTTTCAAAAGAGCTGTCAAAAACTCAACGTATAATTACTATTGATTTGTTGGGACATGGAAATACAAGCTGTTTGAGTTATGTGCATACAATGGAGGAAATGGCTGAAGCGGTTGAATCTGTTATTTCTCATTTAAAAATCCGTAAGTACTTTTTAGTTGGTCATTCTTTAGGAGGGTATGTTAGTTTGGCAATGGCAGAAAATAATCCTGATAATTTAAAAGGTTTGGTCATGTTTCATTCTTCCGCTAAAGCAGATGATAAACAACGAAAAATAGATAGAGATAGAGTTGCTAGAATTGTTAAAATTAATTCTGAACTGTTTATTAATGAGGCTATTCCAAACTTATTTAATACTAGTTTTAAACCCTATAAAAGGGGGGTTGAAAAAATAAAGAAAATAGCTCTTAACACATCTAAGCAAGGAGTTGTAGCAGCTTTAGAGGGTATGAAGGTGAGATTAGATAGAGAGATTGTTTTAAAGTTTGCACCTTACCCAGTTTTATTTATTATTGGTAAAGAAGATAATGTCTTGCCATACAAAGATTTGATTTTTCAGTCAGATATGCCAGAAAATGGGAGTTGTATCCTTTTAGATAACGTAGGTCACATGGGCTTTGTAGAGTCTGAAATAGAGACTTGTCAAACAATTAAAAAGTTTGTTATGGATAATTAATTACTTACCGTTAAAACTGGACATTGTTCGTCCTAAACCAATTGTGCCAAATCCTTTAATTATTTCGTTAGTTTTTTCTATCCGTTCGCCCATTTGGTTTTGTTCTTCTGGAGCAAAATTACCTAACACATGATTTATCTGCTTTCCTTGAACAAAGTCACTACCTACACCAAAGCGTAAGCGAGCGAAATTTGCATTTCCAAGAACTTTAATAATGTCCTTTAATCCATTATGACCACCATCACTTCCTTTACCTTTTAGCCTTAAAGTTCCAAAAGGTAAAGCTATGTCATCAGTAATGACTAACAAATTTTCTTGACTTATTTTTTCTTTTTGGAGGTAGTAGTTTACTGCTTTTCCACTTAGGTTCATATAAGTAGATGGCTTTAAAAGAATAAAAGTTCTCCCTTTAAATTTATAAGTTGCAGTATCACCTAATTTATTAGGTTCAAAAAGAATAGTGGATGCCTTACAAAAAGCATCCACTATTTTAAAACCTATGTTATGTCTAGTATCTTCGTATTCAGAGCCAATATTACCTAACCCTACAACTAAATACTTCATAATTATATATTATTCTGCAGCAGCTTCTTGAGCAGCTTCATCACCTTCTGCAACAGCTTCGCCTTCCTCTTCTACAACGTTTCTACTCATTTTAACACCAACAACAACAGCGTTATCAGCACCTAAAAAAGTTAAACCATCAACGTTTAATTCTCCAACTTTAATAGAATCTCCGATTTTTAAATCAGTAGTATCTATTTCAATACTTTCTGGTATAGCAGATGGTAATCCATTAACACGAATGTTTTTAATAGGATTTTTTAAAGTCCCACCACTTGCAACACCTTTAGATCTTCCAATTAAATTAACAGGAATTTTAATTGTTAAAGCTTTCTGCTCGTTAACTTCTAAAAAGTCAATGTGTAACACTCTGTCAGTAACAGGGTGAAATTGAACATCTTTAATAATTGCTTTGAACTTTGTTCCATCAACATCTAAATCAACAAAATAAACCTCTGGTGTATTAATGATTTTGTTAAATTTTACTTCGTTTACAGTAAAATGAACATTTTCTTTGCCACCATATATTACTGCTGGTACTTTTTCCTCTTTTCTTAGGATGTTAGCATTAGAGGTTCCTCTTTCTGCTCTTGTGTTTCCGCTTAACGCTACAGATTTCATTTTATAATGATTTAAATATTAAACAATAAATGATTCACTAATCGATTCATGACGAGTGACTTTTTTCATAATATCAGCAAATAATTCAGCTACAGAAAGTACTTTAATTTTACTATTTTGCTTACGCAAAGGTATAGTATCTGTAACGATTAGTTCCGTCAATTTTGAATTTTCAATTCTTTCATAAGCTTCTCCAGATAGAATAGCGTGAGTTGTCATAGCTCTTACGCTTGACGCTCCGTTTTCCATCATTAAATCAGCTGCTTTTGTTAACGTTCCGGCAGTATCTACCATGTCATCAACAATTATAACGTCTTTTCCTTTAACTTCTCCAATAAGAAACATGTCAGAAATAACGTTAGCTTTTTTTCTTTGCTTATAACAAACAACTACACCGCAATCTAAATGTTTAGCGTAAGCATTTGCTCTTTTAGTACCTCCCATATCTGGCGAAGCCATCATTAGGTTGGGTAAGTTTAAACTCTTTATGTAAGGTACAAAAATGGTTGAAGCGAATAAATGATCAACAGGTGTTTCAAAGAATCCTTGAATTTGATCCGCATGTAAATCCATTGTCATTATACGCGTTACACCTGCAACCTCTAACATATTTGCAACCAATTTAGCTCCTATTGGAACTCTTGGCTTGTCTTTTCTATCTTGTCTGGCTAAACCAAAATAAGGCATAATAGCAACAATTCTTCGAGCTGAGGCTCTTTTTGCAGCATCAACCATCATCAATAATTCCATTAAATTATCTGCTGGAGGAACCGTAGATTGAATAATAAATACATCTGCTCCACGAACAGACTCTTCAAATGATGGTTGAAATTCTCCATCACTAAAAGTACTTATCTTCACATTACCCAAAGCAGTTCCATGGCTATCAGCTATTTTGTTAGCTAAAACCATTGAGGCCTGACCTGCAAATAATTGAATTTTTGACATAATTATCGTTTATCCTTCATTTTAAAAGGGTTGCAAATTTATTAATTAATTTATAGTAAGCCAAATAATTATGACATTATGATTAAAAAAATACTGTAATAGTTTTAAAGTATCAGAAGTATTCAATAATTTCGCAAACTGTTTACTTAAACAATTGCCCGAATGGCGGAACTGGTAGACGCGCACGACTCAAACTCGTGTTCCATTGGAGTGTCGGTTCGATCCCGACTTCGGGTACAGTAAGAGCTTCTAGAGATAGAGGCTCTTTTTTGTTGGTATAAGGTTTTAGAGAAAAGTAGTTTTAGGGTAGGTACAGAATTTGGGACAGGTTAGTTTTTGTAGTAGCTCAAAATTGCTTTTAATGACTCATCGAAATTTGGATTAGAGAGTTCTAACATTTTAATAATTGAACTTGAAGCTTCGTGTTTCCAAGAATCATAGATACCAAAGGGCTTACTTTTTATTGTTTGAAGATTACTGCCAAAGTAAAACTTAAACTCTTTAGTAAATATTTTATTTCATGAAGGTTAACAGTGTTCCAGTCATTCATAGCTTCTAAGAATAACTTTCCCATTTCTTTAATGGCGTGTTCTGTATTGTCACGTTCAATAGCATCATCTAATTGATTATCTGTCATTCCCCGAAATCACAAATAAAGAAACACTCTACTAATGGGATGAATAGACTTCCTTGGTCTGTAAAGCTTTGAGGATTACCGTTTGTAAACTGAAAGCGACCATTTATAAGTTATCACTATGAGTTAGTTTATAATCTCTATAGGTTTACTCTAAACTTGAAGTTTGAGGAATTAACCTAGACTAACATTTAAACTAAGACATATGAAATCAATAGCTTTATTATTTATAACATTTTTTGTTTCAAATATAATCTGTTCACAAACAACAGCCATTCCAGATGTGAATTTTGAACAAGCGCTAATTAATCTTGGATTTGATACAGGAACACCTGATGGTATAGTTCCTACAATAAATATTGACACTATATCAAACCTAAATATAAGTTCGCAACAAGTTACTGATTTAACAGGTTTAGAAGATTTTACGACTTTAACCTTATTTGACTGTTCAAATAATCAATTAGCCAGTTTTGATATTTCACAAAATTTAGCATTAACCCATTTGTGGTGTTTCGATAATCAACTAATTTTTTTAGATGTTACTAACAATGTTTCTCTAGTTGAGTTGCACTATGGAAACAATCAATTAACAAGTGTAGATGTTACACAAAATGTCTTATTAGTTTACTTAGCTTTTTCAAATAACTCTATTAATAGTATAGATATTACTCAAAATATAAACTTAATTGTTTTAGACTGTATGGATAATGAATTGACCAGTTTAGATGTTACTCAGAATGCAGCATTATCTATTTTATGGTGTCCAAATAATCAATTAGTTGGCTTAGACCTTACACAGAGTTATAGTTTAGTAGAAATGCAATGCAAGAACAATGCTCTAACTTGTTTAAATGTTTAAAATGGAAATAATTCTAATATTCTAAATTTTAATGCAGCTAATAATCCGAACTTAATTTGTATTGAGGTTGATAATACAATTAATTCAACAGCAAATTGGGTTAATATTGATCCAGGTTCATCTTTTAGTGCTAATTGCAATAATTCTTGTGTGGTGGGAGTTAAGGAAACCAGTTTGTCAAATCTATCGCTATACCCCAACCCAACAAGTGGATCTTTCAATATCAATTTAGGAGAGAATCAACAAAACATTAAAGCAGCGTTAACTAACAATTTAGGTCAAGTAATCTTAACTCGAAAGTTTGAAGCAACAGACTTTATCAATCTTGATATAGATGCTCCAAGCGATCTTTATTTCTTACAACTTGAAGTTGATGGGGAGGTTGTTACTAAGAAGATTATTAAGGAATAAAGAAACACTCGACTAATGGGATGAATAGAATTCCTTGGTCTGTATAGCTTAGAGTGTTAATTTGAAGTATACTGCTTTTAGAATGATTGCTTTTGGATAACGATGGTGTTTAACATATTTTGAGAGTTTTGCTCTCAAAATTAGGTTTCTTTACTTTTAGGCCCAATTAATGCGACAGAACCGATTTTTATTTTAGTCCTTAATTAATGTAAATCTTTTATGATGGTTATGAATATCAATATCTATAAAGTAAATACCTGGTATTTCATTTAATTCAAATTGATAGGAATCATCATTAATATTATTTTCTTGAAACACCAATTGACCATAGATGTTAAGAGCTTTTAGAGAAATGTTTTTAAGTTTTCCAAATTTAATATTAACTAATCCGTTGTTTGGATTAGGGTAGATAGAAATGTTAGATACAATATCAATTGATTTCATTTCTAACGCTACATTATCAATATTTTTATATTTACAAGCTGATATATCTATATTAGATGCAACCTTGAAATACCCGTTATTAAGGCAATTAATCCACTTTTTTGATTGATTATCTTTATTAATGGTTATCGATCCAGAATAATTAATAATTCCATCAAAGGATATTCTTTTTATCCTGTAAGAGGTATTATTAATTAGTTTTTCTGAAAAACAATAGAGAAGTGGGGTTTTATTTGGCGATTTCACTCCTTCTTTTAGCTGAATAAAATTATATTCAGTTCCATTATTTGATGATTCCAAAACATAGGCTACATTATCTTTGTTTTCTAAGATTAAATATTTAAAATATAATTTTCCATTTATCTCCATTACTTTAAAATATTCAATAGTACAGCTAGTTGAATTATTAAGAGTTGTAGCGCTTTTTGTTTTAATTGCATGTCCGGTATTAGCTGATAGAGTTGAAGTAATTATGATGGAAATTATCAGAACGGTTAATCTATTGATAATATATAACATATTTTTCATGGTGTTTTGGTTTTGAGTGATTTAACAGATCAAAAGTATGACCAAATACCATTTAAATAAAAGAGTAGTATAACGCTATTAATGCTAAGTAGATTACCCTTTTATTAATTGAGGATAATTACTCAAAAGAGTTATAAAGTAGGATTTATTTTTTTTATTTTATAGCATATCTACTTATCAAAATTCAGGCAAATTATCTTTTTGTTTAAGTAAAATAGATTGGAATATTTTAGGTAGATAAGTAGACATATTTGGGGTTTTTCACTCTTTAATAAAGGAGGTTAATGAACATAAATTTGTGTCAAACATAAATCCTTTAAACTCATACATTATGAAAAGCCTTACTATTATTTTAAGTTTTATTATTTGCAGTAATTGTTTTGCAGTAAAGAAAGCTGCAAAAAAAAATAATTCAGAAAAATATTGTTATGAGGAGTATATTAATCAATATGGGATAAATGACACAAGTAAGGCAATTATCAATTTTTACTTTGATAAGAGGGAGATCTCTGCAGCAGGTAAAATGTCGTTTTTGCCATTGTCAATGTTATTAGCCATAGTAGTTCCGCCTATTGGTCTAGGTCTAATGGTAGTATCTTCACCATTGTTTGTTAGTGGGGTGATTACAAGAAAAAAATATAACAATAAAAATCTAATTAAAGAACTTAATAATTATAATGTAAATAACATTTTGTCAAAAAAAATGAAGTTAATAGTATACCTATTAAAAGAAGAAGAGCTTTATAATAATGAATTATTAAATAGTAACCTCGTAGCTCTAGATTAAGAAAAGTCAATCATTTTTTTAGTGTAATTTGCTTTAGTGTGTGATAAGCAGGTTCATTCTTGGTTGTATAACTACTTTAAAAGAGGTTTTACTCAGTTTTATAAAAATAGCCGTTAATTAAGAACTACTGAGATTTATGAAACTAAGCCGTGATGAAAAGCATACTTAATCAACTCTGCAGTATTTTTAAGATTTAGTTTCTTTACAATATTTCTTCTGTGAGATTCTACTGTTCTGGGACTAATAAAAAGTTTACTTGCAATTTCTTTACTTGTACTTCCGTAACTTATAGCTTTTAATATCTCTAATTCTCTATCCGAAAGGGTCGGTTTAGCAGCTCCACCTTTACCTAATAAAAGATTTATGAGTTTTAAAGAAACTTCATTGCTGTAAAATTTTTCTTTGCGATAAACAGTTTTAATCCCTTCAATTAACTTTTCGGATCCAGAATCTTTAAGAACATAACCTAGAGCTCCAGCTTTAATCATTTTTATAATGTAAGCTTCCTCGGCATGCATTGTTAAAGCTAAAATATTAATTTCAGGATATAGTTTTACAACTATTTCTGTTGCATCAATTCCATTCATTTCAGGCATTGTAATATCCATAAGAATAACATCAATTTCAGCTGAGTTTTTTTCTAAATAGTTAATTGCTTCTTTTCCATTACTGCACTCGCCTGCAATTGTCATGTTATGAGAAAAATTAATAATTGATCTTAGTCCATCTCTAATCATTTTATGGTCATCAACTAATAGTATTTTTATTTCTTTCATAACTAATTAAGTTTTAGAGGAAGAGTTATATTAAATTTAGTTCCATGATTAATTACACTATTCATCTCTATTTTCCCATTAAAAGAATCAATACGGTTTTGAATGTTTTTTAAACCATTACCTTTTAAAAAGTCTATTTTTTTTATATTGAAACCAATACCGTTATCTTTTAAGTTTAAAAGAACATGGTTTAAGCTGTTCTCTAAATTAATTGTTACCTCTGAAGCTTCTCCGTGTTTAACGCTATTATTAATAAATTCTTGAATAATTCTAAAAATAGAAATTTCTAATGAGCTTTTAAGCCTAGGGAATTTATTTTTATCATTAAAATTTATGATAAAATTATCAGTATAAATATTTATTTTTAATTGTTTAATTGCCTTAACTAAACCATAATCCTGTAAAACTTGAGGTAATGTGTTGAAACAAATTCTTCTTAAATCGTGTATAGTGTCTTGTAAAATTTCTGGAATAGTTTCAAGCTCAGGCATGATATTTTCATCTTGATTATATTTTATTTTTAAGCTTTCAAGATTCAATTTTATTGCAATTAAAGATTGGCCAATTCCATCATGTAAATCTCTGGATATTCTGGCTCTTTCTTGCTCTTGTGTTTCTATCGTCTTTTCTAATAGGAGCTGATTTAGTTTGCTCCTTTTAGTTATATCTTTTAAAATAAGCTGATAGCTTATTAATTCATCATAATTATTAGTGATTTTATTAGCAGAAATTAAACATTTTTTTATTTCTTTTTTTTTTCCATAAATATCACATTCCAATCCCGGAAAAACATCTTCTTTATTGAGTTTTTCTAAAATTAGAGTTGCATCAGTTTTGTTTACAGTAATAGATGAAAGACTTGATTGGTTAATAGGATTTTCTTTGGTGTCTATAAAGTTAAAAGCAGCTTTATTAAAATCTACTATCCTTCCTTTTATATCAAATAAAATAATAGGGTCAGAAGAATTGGTAAATACTTTTTGATATTTATTAGTTAATTTATGATTTTGTTCCTTTAAGTGATAAAGATTGTAAGCATTTTCTATGGTTAATTTTAAATCATAATCATCCCATGGTTTTGTAACATATTGGTAAACTCGGCCTTTATTTATAGAATCAATAACAGCATCAATGTCGCTATAAGCAGTTAGTAGTATCCTTATTGGATTTGGATAGGTCTCTAAAATTGATTCGAAAAATTCTATACCAGTTTTTCCAGGCATTCTTTGATCTGATAGTAAAACCTCTATTGGAATAGTTTGTAACTTTTTTAAACCTTCATCTATAGAAATTGCGGTGTATACATCAAACTGTCTTCTAAAAGATGCTTTAAACGCGTTTAAGTTGCCAACTTCATCATCTATGTACAATACTTTAATTTTATCCATTAATATTCTTGTTTATGGGTATTTCTACTATTACTTCGGTCCCTATATTTATTTCTGAATTAACCGTTATTCTTCCTTTATGATTGTCAATTATATTTCTAACAATAGATAGGCCTAAACCAGTTCCTTCTCCAACATCTTTAGTAGTGAAAAATGGATCAAATAACTTTCCCTTTATATCATCCGGTATTCCAATACCATTATCTTTAATTATTAATTTAACCCAATTAGTATCATTTTCTGTAGTAATTTCAATTAGGCCATTTTTATTGTTGGTTTCTTTTTTATCGATGGCATATATTGTGTTATCAATTAAATTCATTACCACCTGATTAATCTTACCGGGGTTGCACTCAATTTTAGTCGTTTTTCCTAGATTTTTTTTCACTTTAATTCCATGTAACTTACTTTTTATTAAAAGTAGAGTAGCTTCTATACCTTCATTAATATTAACACTTTTAAGATCTCCTTCATCTAGTCTAGAAAAATTACGAAGACCACTAACTATTTGTTGTGTCCGTTTTGCACCATCCTCAATACCATCAATAATGGTTGTTAACTCTATTTTTAGATAGTTAAAATCAAGCTCTTTTTTTAGCGCTTCAATTTCAATCATTTTTTTTGGTATGTCTTCAGAATTTTCTAGCTCTTCATATTTTGTAATGATTCGATTAATATCTTCGATATCTCGTCTTAAAGGAGCTACATTAGAAGAAACAAAGTTAATAGGATTGTTAATTTCATGAGCAATACCAGCAGTTAACTGCCCTAAAGAAGACATTTTTTCTGCATCAACTAATTGCGATTGAGTTTGTTTTAAATGGCTTAGAGTTTTATTTAATTCAATTGTTCGTTCTTCAACCTTTTGCTCTAAAACTACATTCTGTTCTTTAATTATTTTCTCATTCTCTTTTAGAACTTCAACCGTTTTTTGTTGAGAGTCTTCTTTTTCTTTTTTATAAATATTTATTCTAGCGGCCAATGCAAATGATAGTAATACTGTTTCAGCAGCTGAACCTATATGCATTGTATATCGAGTAAAATCGTTAAAAGGTAAAATCCCTACATTTTTGAGTACAAAACC
Organism: uncultured Flavobacteriales bacterium; assembly: GCA_913048175.1. GTDB lineage: Bacteria > Bacteroidota > Bacteroidia > Flavobacteriales_E > Vicingaceae. The sequence continues at coordinate 15,217 of CAJWVX010000068.1, forward strand.
TATAACTCCTAATAAAAATATTGACCAAGCAATAAGAAAATATTTAGCGGGTTGATAGCCCTTTCTCACAATCATTATTGCAACAAATAACATGTAAAATGAAACTGATCCTGCTGTAAGATTTAATACTTGCCAGCCAAGATTGTTAAATCCAAATAATGGAATTATGATAGGAATTAAATATATTAGAGAAATTAGAATGGTAATTAAGTAAAGCTTTTTATAGTAGTATTTTACTCTTAGAAAGACATTCATAAATGTCATTCCAGCTATTCCACTTAAAGCGCTGAAAAGAAAGACACTGTACTGAGAAAAATCTGGTGAATTAGGCCATAAATATTGAAAGAAGTAACCTTGAAATCCTGTTTGCACTAATAGTACAATTAGTATATACATTACATAGTACAAATAGTTTTTATCTCTTACAGAAATATATATAAAGAGGTTATAAAGAATCATTACTAACATAATCCCTATGTATATCCCAGAGATTATATCTACTGTTTTTATTTTTTTAAAAGTAACGTCTTTTGTTCCTATGGTTATGGGAAGAACAATGTCTTCAGTGCTTGATACTTTTAAATAATAAGTTTTTTGTGTTTTATTCGGTATAGATACATCAAAAAGAAAATTGGGGTCTTTATATGTTCTAGTTTTAAATGGTTCGCTCTCACCTGTTATTATTGAATGATATTCATTAAGATGATTAGGGTAGAAAAATTCTATTTTGTCTATCATTGGCGCTCCCAACTTTAGTATTAAATCTTGATGACTACTTGAATTGTAAATACTTAATTTAATCCAAAAAGTAGATTTGGAAATTCCGAGGTTAAGAATTGACTGACCTGTTGATTTAAACGGTTTAGAAATAGCTTCTTCAAAACGTAGGTTATTAGTTTTATCTTCATAAACAAAAATCGATGAGTCCACACTAATCAACTCGCTAGAATTGCTAAAAACAACAATATCTTTTGCTTGTACCTGAAAAAATGAGGTCAAAAATAAAGCTATTAAGAGTCTTTTAAAGTTCTTTTTTAGTTCTAAAAAATTGATCATAATTATTTAATCTTTGTTTTAGTTAAGCTAATATAATTAAGAGGTACAATGTTTAAATATCTTAAATCATAATTAATTTTCACCTCATATTCAGGGAAAATATGATTTTGGGATTGTATATTATTTTCTCTTAAATATTTCATAATATCTTTATCATAGGTGCATGCACTTTGTAATGTGATTGCGTTTAGTATCCCAACAACATGAGCTATGTAATTAGCATTAGGGTAAGGAAAATTACCTTTTTCACCAAGGGTTTTGTCTATTATAAATCCAACTTCATTAAACATTTTAAGGGAATACCCTGCACAAATTCCTATAAGAGTTTTAAAATTAAGTTGGTTTGATGAGGCAATAGAGGCTCGTACTAAATGCGGGCCGAATCCTAGTCCTTTTAATTTGTTATTTACCCATAAGCCAGATAACTCTCCTACGTTTCCATTATATGCATAATTCTCAACCATAGTATAAATATTATTATCAAGATGGCCTATAGCAACTTCTACTGGAAGAGGATCTTTGCCATCAGCTAATTGAATCCTAATACCACCTAACAATTCATTAGTTTCTATATCCTTTAAACCGAGGCAATAGATATGTGGGTTATTAATCCATGTATTATTATTAGATGTAATATTTTTAATCCCATAATCTGTTAATACCTTTACATGTCCAGTAACGTATTGGTCACACAATTTGGGTTCATCTATCGCTCTAAATGCAAATATTTTATAGTTATGACTCATTTTAATTAAGGAATTAAATATTTTTTAAATTGTCGTTAATCTGTTCTTCAACATCAACAAAGTATCTTCCTGAATGCGTAAATTTTTTTAATAAAATTCTCCTACAAACATCAGTGCAAATTCCGCCACCAAATATTACTCCAGAAGCTAATTGAGGCCAAGTAGTAATACTTTTTTTGATTTCGACCATAGATTCCATTAACCTTTTTGATGATGTTTTTGGACCCAACATAGCTAAAAGGAATGGTATTTTTTCTTCATTGGTTTTGGCTTTTTTTAATGCGTTTAAATCTAAATGATCAATCATCCCATGTAAAATTGGAAGGTTAGGATCTAAATCAAATCTTTCTATATCTGTTGTACCTCTATCACTAGAGTTCATTACTACAGGGATTCTTAATTTTTTTGCTATTTCTCTAGAAAATATTTTGGAAAATAAACCATCACACACCTCTATACATATATCTAGTTTACCATTTTGGGTAAAAAAAATATTTGCGTTTTCTTCGGTTAACCCATCATGTAAGCATGTAACTTTAAAGTATGGATCAATTTCGGCAATTTCTCTTGCAACAACAATCGTCTTTTTTACTCCAAAGTTTTGGACTCCCGTTTGAATTCGATTTAAATTAGAAAGTTCAATTACATCAAAATCTGCAATAACTAATTCTCCACAAATCCTTTCCATCGCAATTGTAAG
>CAJWVX010000069.1 GCA_913048175.1 uncultured Flavobacteriales bacterium
TGGTTATAATCCAGCAGAATTTGGTGGGTCTAACACAATCACTGAAGCAAATTTACAAGCTCAAAGATTTAACACAGGATCAAATGATTGGGACGGATTAGTTTATGGGACTTGTAATTTAGGGCCAAATACAGTTACAGGTGTAGTTGTCCCTTCTACTACTTTCTTTGTCGATTGGACATTAACTGATAATTTTTCTCCTTTACCAGTAACTTTGGTCAGTTTTGAAGCAACGTGTCAAAATTCTAATGAACTTATAACATGGTCTACTGCTACTGAAGTTAATAATGACTATTTTACTGTAGAAAAAAGTTATGATGGATCTTCATTCTTTGAATTAGCTAAAATTCAAGGAGCAGGGAATAGTAATGTATTACTAACGTATTCTGCGGTTGATAATGACCCAACTAAAGGGGCTATTTATTATAGATTAAAACAAGTAGATTTTGATGGGACGACTGAATATCATCAAATAATATCAGCGAATTGTGGTAATTCAGAAAGTTTTACAGTAAATAATCTCATGTTATTCAGTAATAATTTAGGGTTTAATATTACTGCGAAACAAGAAGAAGATATCATCATTTATTTTTATGACTATAGAGGTAGAATGATTTCTAATAAAGTACAACACATTCAAAGTGGAAATAACTTAATTGAGATAAATAATTTAAAGCTTAGCACAGGAATTTATATGCTTTCTATTGTTGGTGATAAAAATAACTATTCAACAAAATTAATGAGCAAGAGAAATTAGCTCTTTGTTAATCTTCGTTTCATTTTTATAATCCAACTAGCTAATAATATTAGAACTGCAATTGCTGCGGAGAGTCTCCCTAAAATATCACCATGTTCTGTAAAAAACGTTATTCTATCATTTGTGTTTAGAGTGTTTATAATCGCATCATGCTTCCACCAATCTGTTGAATTGATTATATCACCTCTTTGATTTATTAAAGCAGAGGTGCCCGTATTTGCACTTCTAGCAATACTTCTTCGATTTTCAATAGCTCTTAATCTTGCGTAAGCTAAATGTTGTTTATAACCCGGTGTATCAGCCCACCAACCATCATTAGTCATTATAAAAATAAGGCTAGCACCTTTTTTAACATAGGTTGAAACGTAATCACTAAAAATAGATTCATAACAAATTACAGGAGCTATTTGGATGCTGCCATCAATAAGATTATGAGCTTCCTTTTCTTCACCTAAACTACCAAATGTCCCTCCTAATTTAAGTGCAAAATCTTCTAAAGGTGCTAGTAATTTAGGATAAGGCATTTTTTCTGCACCCAACACTAGTTTAGACTTATGATAAAATTGGATAGTAGGTGAATTATCAATTAATAAGGCGGAGTTAAAAACATCGTGATATTGAGTTGGGTTTCCAGATTTTCTTGAGGTTAGAGTTGGCTTAACATCTCTAATTCCATATTCAATCCATGTAGTCATTCCTACAATAAACTTTACATGAGGAAACTCTTTAACAAATTTTCTGATTTCGATTATTCCATAGTTATTTTCAATTAGTTTTTCATCACTACTTCTTGGAATAGCAGTTTCTGGAGCCAGAACATATTTTGTGTTTGAAGAAACTTTTGCTCTTGCTAACGATAAAATTCTATCCATTTGTTTCGCTTCAGATGTGCCTCCAAATTTCTCATTATAAGGATCAAAATTAGGCTGTACAACAATAACCTCAATTGGGGTATCTTTTTCAGAAAATGTAGAATAAATAATAAAAGAATAAAGTGATGGAATAAACACAATAAAGATGATTAATATTAATGTTTTGATGCTGTTTTTTAAAGGCTCTTTTAAAAGAATTAGTTTATTAAAAACTTTAAAAAGGATAATGTTTGTAACAAGAATCCATAGGGTTCCACCTAAAGCTCCGGTGTATTCATACCATTGAATAAGTGGGGTTGAATTAGCAAATACATTTCCAAAAGTGTTCCATGGGTGAGATAGTTCCCAGTTTGAATGCAGCCACTCAAATCCTATCCATATTACTATTAAAGCAAAGTATCCTTTTTGTTCTCCAATATTTTTTTTGACTTTATGAAAACATAAAAAGGTAATGGCCATTAAAAGAGAGTAGATAACCTCTACCATTATCATTCCTGAAGGGTCAGCATTCCAGATCCACCAAGTAGTAAAAGTATTGAAGGTTAAAAAGGTTAAATAGGCATTAAAAAAGACATGCCGAGATTTAAGTTTATCAGGGTTTTGAGAAACTAAATGTTCTAAGTAAAGTAATGGAATAAGAGCTATAAAAAATAGCGGAGCAATCCCTCCTGTTTCGGGCCAAGAAATGCCCATAAGTAATCCACTAAGAATGGCTAAGCCAGTTAATTTTAATTTTTGCATTTGGCAAAGATAGCCTAAAAATTAACTTGATTTTCTTCTCTTTTGCTCGGTAAGAATTAAGGATAGCTCTCTACCCGTTTGTCCCGCTACAGAAGTATTCTCTTGAGCTCTTCTAATTAAATAGGGAGTAACATCCTTAATAGGGCCATAAGGAACATATTTAGCAATGTTAAAACCACTTTTGCTCATGTTCATACTAATATGATCACTCATGCCTAAGAGTTGAGCAAAATAGACTCTATCATCATTTAGATTAATATTATTATCCCTCATTAATTTAATAAGAGATAGAGTACTTTCTTCATTGTGTGATGCACAGCAAAAAGAAATGTTATCGATATTTTCAACACAAAACTTCAGTGCTAAATTAAAGTCTTTATCAGTTTTTTCTTTAGTCTTTTGCATCGGATCTTCATAACCCATTTTTTGTGCTCTATTTCTTTCCTTTTCAATATAAGCGCCACGAACTAATTTCACTCCAAATTTAAAGCTTTCATTTCTTGATATAGAGTTTAGTTCTTTTAAATAAGCAATCCTATCCCAACGGTACATTTGAGCGGTATTGTAAATAATTGCTTTTTCTTTATTGTACTTTCTCATCATTTCTAAAACAATAGCATCTATTGCATCTTGAATCCAAGATTCTTCAGCATCAATAAAAAGAGGGACATTTTTTTCTGCTCCAGCAGCACATATTTTATCTATTCTATTAACTAAACGTTCATATTCCGCTTCTTCAGATTGTGTTAGTCTTTTTTTTGAATTTACTTTTTGTAAAATTTTAAATTTTCCGAAACCAGTAGGTTTGAATACAGAAAATGGAATGTTAGGGTTTGTTTTTGCTTTAGCAATCGCCTCCAGTGCTTCAGTAACATTTTCATCAAATACTTTTTCATCTTCTATTCCTTCAACCGAATAATCTAAAATGGTTTTTACGTTTTGAGCACTTAAAGTATTAATAGTTTCTTCACACTCTAGAATACTTTCTCCACCACAAAATTGTTTAAAAATAGTTGCTTTAATTATTGGAATTGGAATCCAAAGAGGCATAAATATTTTAAGCAGTGCAGGACTTATTTTTATTAACCAATTCCATCCAATTATTTTAAATAACCAATAGCTTCTTTTTAAATCTGTATTGCTTTTTCCTGAAAAAGCTATTTCTGTATTGTTAAAATCCATCTTAATAATTGAGTCATAAAATTACTGCTCAAAATTAGTAGAATAATATGATTTCGCTCAGTTAGAAATAAGCTATTTTTACATTTAAATTAGAATCTAATGCCACTCGATAAAATAAAAAAAATTAGAACACATTTATCCGAAGTTTTTATTGGTGAAGATGTGTTTAACGTATTAAATGAGTACCTGAGAATTTATAAGGATTCTAAAATTTTTGTTTTAGTAGATGAAAACACTTTAGAGCATTGTGTTACAACTTTAATTACTCAGAACAAAATATTGCATAATGCTGAAATTATAGAAATTGATAGTGGAGAAAAGAATAAAACCTTAGAGGTATGCTATCAGTTATGGAAAACATTGGCTGATTATAAAGCTGATCGAAAATCATTGTTAATCAACCTAGGTGGTGGAGTAATTACTGATATGGGAGGTTTTATAGCTTCAACATACAAGAGAGGTATCGATTTTATTAATGTGCCAACTACATTATTGTCTCAGATTGATGCATCCGTAGGAGGGAAAACCGGAGTAGATTTTGAAGGACTAAAAAATGTTATAGGAGTTTTTAATGAGCCAAAAGGGGTTTTTATCTATCCAGAGTTTTTAACAACCTTAGATAAAAGACAAATGCTTTCTGGTTATGCAGAAGCTTTAAAGCATGCACTGATTAAAGATACTGATTATTGGACCGAATTAAAAGAAGGGATGCTTTCTGATTCTGAAAACTGGACGAGTCTAATTACTCAATCTGTTACTATTAAAAATAACATTGTTTTAAAAGATCCTCTAGAAAAGAATGAGAGGAAGTTGTTGAATTTTGGACATACTATTGGTCATGCTATAGAAAGTTTTTCTTTAAACAATGATCAAGACCCTATTTCCCATGGTGAAGCTATTGCCTTAGGAATGGTTTGTGAAGCTTTTATTTCTAATAAAAGTAATAAGATGACTAAAACAGATTTAGAGGATATTTCATCAACAATAAAGAGTTTTTATAAATTTCATGAATTAGACGAGGCTTGTTTTCATTCTTATATTGAGTTAATGAAGCACGATAAAAAAAATGAAGGAGATAAAATTAATTTTACACTTTTATCAAAAATAGGAAAGGCTGACTTTAATAAAGAAATAGGGGTTGATCTTATTTTGGATAGTTTAAGTTATTATAATAAAGTAAATAAAGCATAATGTCAATCACGGTATCCCACCCGTCTAAAATTATTAAAGGAGTAATTCATTTAACCTCTTCTAAAAGCGAAAGTAATAGGGCTTTAATTATTCAAGCTTTGTGTAAAGACCCTTTTAGTATAGAGAACCTCTCTATATCTAACGATACTGTTGTGTTAAAAAGTTTATTAAATTCTCAAGAATCAGAATTATCTGTAAATCTTGCAGGTACTGCTATGCGTTTTTTAACAGCGTATCTTTCAATTCAAAATAAAGAAGTCGTTCTGACTGGTGCTCAAAGAATGAAAGAAAGACCAATAAAAGTTTTGGTTGATGTTTTGAGGCAAATGGGAGCTGAAATATGTTATGAAGAAGACGATGGATATCCTCCATTAAAGATTCTCGGAAAGAAATTATTTGGAGAGAAGGTTTTAATTGATGGAGGAATAAGTAGTCAGTATATTTCTGCATTGCTAATGATTGCTCCAAAACTGGAGAAAGGATTAGTACTAGAATTTAAAGGAGAAACTATCTCTAAACCTTATATTAATATGACTATTGAAATGATGTGCTATTTTGGTGCTGAGGTTCAGTGGAGGGAGAATTCTATAATTGTTGGTTCAGGTAATTATAAGGCTAAAGATTTTAAAGTAGAGGCAGATTGGAGTGCTGCATCATATTGGTATAGTATTGTTGCTTTAGCTAAAGATGCTGATATTACTTTGTTTGGATTAAAGGAAGAGAGCCTACAGGGAGATTCTGTAGTTCAGGAAATTTATAAAAATTTTGGTGTAGAAACAGCGTTTGTTGAAGGTGGAGTTCGATTAACAAAAAAATGTAATCCTCAGCCTATTGAAGGGACAATTTTGAAAATCAACTTCGTAAATTGTCCAGATATAGCACAAACTGTTGCGGTAACTTGTGCAGCATTAAACGTTAAAGCAAGACTTCTAGGCTTAAAAACATTAAGAATTAAAGAAACAGATCGAATCTTGGCTTTAGAGAAAGAACTAACTAAATTGGGTTTTTCTATTGATATTGAAGGGGATGACATTATAATTAACCCTATAGAGCGAATTATCACTGTGTTTAATCAGTCCGTTGAAACTTACGATGATCACCGAATGGCAATGGCTTTTGCTCCATTAGCTTTGCAAGATTCAATTACGATTGAAGATAAAAGTGTAGTGGCTAAATCTTATCCTAAATTTTGGAGAGATTTGGAGCTTATTGGTTTTGGAAATTAGCTAATTTTCAAAACCAACTCAGCCAATCTGTTTGAATATCCCATTTCGTTATCATACCAACCTACTAGTTTTACCATGTGTCCAGTAATTGATGTCAATTCAGAATCAAAAATACAAGAATGAGGGTTTCCAACAATATCAATAGAAACTATTGGGTCTTCGGTATATTCTAAAATTCCTTTTAAGTATGTTACAGAAGCTTCTTTAAAGGCTTTATTAATAGCTTCCACGGTTGTATCTTCTTTTAAAACAACACTAATATCAATTAAAGATCCGTTTGGTACTGGAACTCTTATTCCGCAACCACCAATGTTGCCTTCTAGATCAGGAAATATTTTTGTGATAGCTTTTGCTGCACCAGTAGTTGTAGGTATTATTGATTGTGCTCCGGCTCTTGCTCTTCTTAAATCTTTGTGCGGAGCATCGTGTAATGTTTGATCACTTGTATATGAGTGAACAGTTGTAATATAGGCACTTTCTATATGATATAAATCATGTAATACTTTAATTAAAGGAGCTGCAGCATTAGTTGTACAAGATGCATTTGATATTAACTCTTCAGTTCCATCAATGCTATCGTCATTAATCCCTAAAACAACGGTTTTAATATCTTCGCTTTTTGGTGGGGCTGAAAGAATTACTCTTTTTGCTCCAGCGGTTAGATGTTGTGTCGCTAATTCTTTAGTTAAGAACCGTCCAGTACATTCAATTACCACATCAATATTTAACTCATCCCAAGGAAGATTCTTGGGGTCTTTTTCACTTAAAAATTGAATGGCTTTTCCATTAATAGAAATGAAGCTGTCTGTAGATGTAATTTTGCCATCAAACCGACCATGAATAGAATCGTATTTTAGCAAGTGTGCTAGAGTGTTTGAATTGGCTAAATCATTAATAGCAACAATTTCTATATGATTGTGTTGTTGCAAAACCCTAGTTAATGTTCTTCCAATTCTTCCAAAACCGTTTATCGCTATTCTTTTCATTTGCGTATAATTTGTAGTAAAGGTACTTAATGTTGGATTTTAATTTGTAATTATTGAGCATAAAAAAAGGCTTCCTAAAGGAAGCCTTTCAAATATCTATAAACTTTAACCTATAAAGAAGCAATGTGCTTTGTTAATTTAGATTTAACGTTAGCAGCTTTATTATCGTGAATAATATTTCTTTTAGCTAACTTGTCTAACATACTAGAAACCTTTGGCAACATTGCTGTAGCTTCTTTCTTGTCAGTAGCTCCTCTAAGTGCTTTAATAGCATTACGAGTCGTTTTATGTTGGTACTTATTTCTAAGTGTTCTTGTTGCAGTTTGTCTAATTCTCTTTAATGCAGACTTGTGATTAGCCATATCTTTCTTTTTTTTACTTAATTTTTAAGGACTGCAAATGTATGAATTATTTTTAAACATCAAACATTTTCCTTTTCTTTTAATTCTAAAATAAAAAACACTTAAATTGATAAGTGTTTTTTTTGTCTATCGCATTAATATCATCTAAAACCAAATTTACCTATTTTTTTTCAACAGCCAATCACTATGCTTAAGTCTCATTGTTGCCTAAAAGGTGTTATTGTTTAGTTCGCTTGCTAAAAGCTAAAGTTCACTCTACGCTTTATAAATGTTGATTTCTGTTACAGATATGAGGTGTTAGTATTTGCTCTTCCATCATTCAAAGTTCCCTCAATAAAGCATTGTCAGGTATTGAAGTTGTAAATATAATAAGAAACAACAGGGGTAGGTAATTCTATGAAAATAACGTATAAAATGTTGTTTCATTGGCTATTTTTGGGCTTGTCTGAAAGATCACTATAGAAATCACTGAATTTTAGTGTGAGAATGAGTGTTTTTTAACAGGCTAAACGCATTAAAAAACAATCTCATTTTATTATCAACGAGTTGTTTTTTTAGAATATATAAAGATTCGAATATTTAAATATGTAAAGTTCTGATTATCAATATCAAAATATTTTAATGCGTTTAGCTTGGTTTTTTAATTGCAACAACAAAAAAATATAATTATTTTTATTGTTTGATATCAATTAATTTATGAAAGAAATAACGTCAGTTAAAAAACCTTCTTATGAGGAATTAGAAAGGCAGCTAATTGAGCTCAAAAGACTTTATTCTCAATCTGAGAAGGCTAAACTAATTGAGGTAACAGAACTCAATAATCCACTGGATGAAGAAGCGATAAAGATATCTAATGAGTTTTTAGATAAAATAATTAATAATGTATATGCTCCAATATTTGTAAAAGATAATCAGGGTAGGCACGTTTATGTAAATCAGGCATTTTGTAATGTTTTTGAATTACCAAAGGCTAATGTTCTTGGTAAAACACTTGCCGAGCATATTCCTATTAAAGAGCAAGAGCACTTTTTAAGGGTTGATAGAGAGGTTCTAGAAACTGGTAAAGAAAGTTTGGTTGAGGAAGTGCTAACTTTAAAAGGGAAGCCTCCATTGACAATTGTGACAAAGAAAACTCGATTTAGTAACAATGTTGATGATAAATTTATCATAGGTGTAATTCATGATATTACTGATGCAAAGAATAGTGAGATTGAACTTATAAAATCTAAGGAATATGCAGAAAAACGTTCGGAAGAATTAGTCATTGCAAATAAAGAACTTTTCTTTCAAAACGAAGAGAAAGAAAAGCGATCAGCAGAATTAACTTTATCTAATTTTTCACTTCATGAAAAGGAGGTTTTATTAAAAGAGATTCACCATCGGGTTAAAAACAATTTACAGGTTATTACAAGTCTTTTAGGGCTTCAGTCTTCTAGGGTTTCAGATGATGGAGTTAAAGCATTGTTTAGATCATCACAGAATCGTATTAACGTGATGAGTAGTATCCATGAAATGCTATATCAGAGTGACAACTTCTCTGAAATTAATTATTCGAATTATTTAAATAAGTTATTATCTGGTTTGTTATTATCAATGATAGGTGATGAATCTGATATTGAACTTATTATTAAAGCCGATAGTATTAATTTGAATATTGATACAGCTGTACCACTAGGGTTATTGATTAATGAGATTGTGACAAATGCCCTGAAATACGGTGTAACCAATAAGAGTAATGGGGTAATTACTTTGGTGATAAAAAAAATAAATGGGATTGATTACGAAATGTTAATTGGCGATAATGGCGCTGGATTCCCTGAAGATGCAGTTCAAGATAGAAAAACTTTAGGTTTAAAATTAATTAGACAACTTACCAGGCAGATTAAGGGAGTTATTAAAATGGATAAATCTAAGAAGGGGACAAACTATATTATTAATTTTCAGGAAATAAATATAGAATTATAATGGCAAATAAGAAGGTTATTATTGTAGAGGACGATTTCATTATTCAAATGTTTTTGGAAGAGTTGCTTTTAAGTAACGGATGTGATTTGGTTGGGATTGCATCTACAGGTGATGAAGCTTTGGAGATGATTTCTGAGAACCAACTGGATTTAATTTTTATGGATATCGGTATCTCTGGAGATAAAAACGGGATAGAGGTGGCATCAATGATTAATGAATCTTCTAAAACACCAATTGTTTTTTTAACCGGCAACTCAGATAAATTGACTTTAGAGGAGGCTAATGCGACAGGTCCTCTTCACATAATGTATAAACCAATTGATGAAATTTCATTTTTAGCTCAGTTCAATATTGTTTGTGATAAATTAAATTCTTAAACCTGATTTAAGTTAATAGTCTATTGAGTTTGTGAAGCTTTGATTGGCTTTTGGGTATTAAGATCATCTAAAACCAAAGAGACCTAATTTTGTTGCAAAAGCCAATCTCTATACTTAAGCATTATCGTTAACTAAAACCTGTCATTAGTTGAATCTTTTTGGAGTAAATTTATATTAATTCAATACAATCGAGAGTGCTTAGCTTATTCCTTTTCTTTTTTTTGAGGATATAAAATTTATTAGTAACGCGAACACAGTACAGGTTTTATGAACGCCCTTTTCCTTTGATTAAGGTTGAAATTTATTTAACCTTACTTGTAAGTTCAGAAGATACTACAAAGTTAAATTAGTGTTCATTTGTTAACTTTTCTATTGAAGTTGTACCGATTATTTTGCCTGCGATATATTACCCTAAGCTTTCTTCTTTCCGGATAGTTTCTTGAATGAAAGAGGGTAGGATAAAACTATTTGGCTAAACTTTACGGTGTCATCAGTTTTTAAGTTAGAGTTTAAGGATTCTGTAACTTAAAATTTAGAGTTAACTAAATATATAATTGTAACTATTCTACTTATTTAGACTCACAACTATTTTTTCTTAAATGGGATATCCCACAACTTTTGGTCTTGATCCCCTTAATATTTGTGAGTTAGTAGCCGTTAGTGATATTCTCTTTACGAACTAATGCGAAAGTCTATGATTAAAAACAAGAAAACCCGCTGTAGTAGCAGGTTTTCTTTGATTCTTGTGCAGCCCGTAGGGGAATCGAACCCCTGTTTCCTGGATGAAAACCAGACGTCCTAACCCCTAGACGAACGGGCCAAATTGTTTTCCTCTTATTTGAGGAGTGCAAATGTAACACTTTTTAATATGTCTGCAAATAAAAATCGATAAAAATTAATTTATATTATCACTGTCAGCCTCAAACTTAAAACCAAGACGTTTTCCTGTTTTAATATTCATAGCACTTGTTGCTTCGTTAACTTCATGTACACTAACGTTTTGCATCGTTTCATACGTGGGTGTTAGTAGGTCAAAATCCATAGAATATAGAATTGATGATTCTATAATTTTTCTGATATTATTTTTGTTTATTGTTTCATTTACAAAATCATTGTATAAAAAACCAAGTTGTCTTTTACCTTCAACAAAATAATGATCCTCCTTATTGAGGAAAAATCTTGCAACTAAATAGCCAACGTCATTTAATCGATTGTATTTAAATGAATCTCCTAAGAAGTTGTATACATTTATCATACCGCAATATGCTCTTAATTCATCCTCTTTCAGGTAAGATGTTTTCCATATGGGATGGTTTTTGTCAAAGTCAAAAACATTGGTGTGCATAAAAAAGATTAAAATGTCTCCTCCAAACATAATATGAAATTCATAATTACCTTTATCTACCATTTCTACAATAATATTCTTATTGATTCCCTCCATTTCTAAAGAAAGTTCTTCAACAAGTTTTTTTGCTTCTATTTTAAAGTTTTTAAAAACTTCTTTAGTTTTTTTAAAAACATTTTGTTTTAAAGCAGCTTTTGTTCTTAAGGTGTCTATAATAAGTTCTTTGGGAGTTTTCATAGTGTTTTTTTAATAAGCTTTGGCAAAAAGCACTCTTTTTGTAGATGGGTTACCAGAAAACACACAAATTCCAGCTTCCTCTTTAGCATCTAAAGGAATACATCTAATAGTTGCTTTAGTTTCTTGTTTTATTTTCTCTTCAGTTTCTTCAGTTCCATCCCAATGTGCAGAAATGAATCCTGTTTTGGTTTCTAAAAGTTCTTTAAACTCATCCCAAGAATTTGCTTCTGTAATGTGCTCGTTTCTATAGTTAAGTGCTTTATTGTAAAGGTTGTCTTGTATGTCTGTTAAAAGAGCCTCTATAATGTCTGCCACACCTTCTATATTATGGCTTGTTTTTTCTTTGGTGTCTCTTCGAGCAATTTCAACAGTTCCGTTTTCTAAATCTCTGGGGCCCATTGCTATTCGAACGGGTACACCTTTAAACTCCCATTCAGCAAATTTATATCCTGGTTTATAGGTATCTCTGTTGTCAAACTTAACAGAAATTCCTTTTGCTTCTAGCAAAGATTTAATTCCCTTAACTTTTTCAGAAATTTGATCTAGTTGCTCTTCTCCTTTGTGTATAGGAACTATTACAACTTGTATGGGAGCTAAGTTTGGAGGTAAAACTAATCCATCATCATCAGAGTGAGTCATAATTAATCCACCAATCAGTCTGGTAGAAACTCCCCAAGAAGTTGCCCAAACAAAATCTTTTTTACCTTCTTTATTTGTAAATTGAACATCAAAAGCTTTAGCAAAGTTTTGTCCTAAAAAGTGAGATGTTCCAGCTTGTAATGCTTTTCCATCTTGCATTAAGGCTTCTATTGTAAGTGTGTTGTCAGCTCCAGCAAAACGTTCGGAATCAGATTTTTTACCCATAATAACAGGCATAGCCATAAAGTTCTGAGCAAATTCAGAATAGATGTTTATCATTTGTTCCGATTCAGCAATTGCTTCATCTTTTGTTGCGTGAGCCGTATGTCCTTCTTGCCATAAAAATTCAGCAGTGCGAAGAAATAAACGAGTACGCATTTCCCAGCGCATAACATTTGCCCATTGATTAATTAATAAAGGTAAATCTCTGTAAGATTCAATCCAACCTTTGTAAGTGTTCCATATAATAGCCTCTGATGTAGGTCTAATAATTAACTCTTCCTCTAATTTTGCGTCAGGGTCAACAATTAACTTTGTTTTATCGTTCGGGTCGGTTTTTAATCTATAGTGAGTAACAACGGCACATTCTTTAGCAAAACCTTCAGCATTTTTTTCTTCGGCTTCAAATAAACTTTTAGGAACAAGTAATGGAAAATATGCATTTTCGTGACCAGTTTCTTTAAACATTTTGTCCAATTGGGCTTGCATTTTTTCCCAAATAGCATATCCATAAGGCTTTATAACCATACATCCTCTAACGGCAGAATGCTCTGCTAAATCTGCTTTTGCTACTAGTTCGTTATACCAAGCTGAGTAATCTTCTTCTCTTGATGTGAAATTTTTTGCCATTTTTATTTTTTAGGTACAATTTTTGATGTTAGTATCGAAAACAAGTAATAATTATAAGAAAGTAAAATTAACTAAATCTAACCTAAAATGAACTCGATTAAAACATATTTACTTCTAATGGTTTTGTTGCTATTTGTAACTGTTTCTTCTTTTGGACAGAGTTCTCTGAATAATGAAACCTCTGATAAGGAAGAGATTCAAATGTCTAAAACAGATAGTATATTGGTTAATTGCTATTATTCAGAAGAAGAGTATAATAGGATTCACGAAATTAATCAGCTTGAATGTATTGAAAGTTCTGAAGAGGTGTATGAAGACGAAATATACAATGATAAAAAGCATAAAAAAAGAAGTATGGGTTCTTTTTTGGTTGATGTTCCGGCCGAATTGATTGTTGACGTTGTGGCTAACACACTTTTTTTTATAGCTATTTTATGGCAATAAGCAACAGTTTTTTTTGGCATGCTATTTGTATATTCTAGGATAATGATTTTAACATTTTATTAACAAGTGATATGGTCAGAAATTAAGAACAAAAAATTAGGAGGATATATTATGAAAGCATTTAAGATTATAACACTTGCACTTACTCTGTTTAGCTTTTTTGGAAACGCTATAGCTCAAGATGATTTTTATCAACTATCAAGTAAAAAGTCTAAAAAGGATATTGAAATTATAAATCTTGAAGAACGTATTTCTGAGGATGAGTATTCTACTGCAACAGATTATTATATAGATAATAGAATTGCGGAGAAACAAGCTGCTTATGATTCAAAAATGGGTATAACTGATAGTACTACTTATTATCAAGATGAGAATGGAAATACTCAAATTACTAATGACTATTACAATGGGGATAATTATGATTTGGAAAATGAATATTACGATTACGAATATTCATCAAGGATAAAACGATTTAGAAGAAATCAAGGAACGTATGGATACTATGATGATTATTATACTAATTACTATTGGTATGACGCTAACCCTAATAATTATGGAACGAGTATTTATACAAGTTATAACTGGTGGAATCCGGGTTATTCAGTAGGTAATGCTGGTTGGTCTTACTACGGAGGCTGGAATCTTGGTTGGTCATGGGGTTGGGGTTATTCTGGTAATTTTGGCCATTGTGGTGCAGGTTTTTATGGTAATAACGGTTTTTATGGATCTTCATATTGGGGAGGTCATAACCATAATAACAGTGGTTACTATGCTTCTAATAACTACTATAATAGTTATGATAATAATAGTCATTACTATGGTAAGAGAGGTTCAAGATCAAGTGTTTCAGGGTATGGAAAGAGAAGCTCTGGTTTAAAAGCATCTAAAAATAAGAGCTACTCCGGTAAAACTTTTGGTCAGCGTTACGAAACTTCAGTTAAAAATTCGACAAGAACACCTGCTAGAAGTAATACAGGAAATGCATATGGAAATACTCGTGCTAATTCAGGAAAGAGTGGCTATGGTAGCCCAAAGACTAGTCCGGTAAGAAATACTAAAGGTTATAGTCATCCGAGAACTAATCCTGTAAAGAGTAATAATGGTTATAATACTCCGAGAACAACAAAACCAAACTCTGGATATACAAGACCTGCGAATAATCCAAGGAGCACTAACACTTATAGTAAGCCAACTTATAATAAGCCCAAGAGTACATACTCTAATCCAAGAAGCACTTATAACAAGCCGAAGAAAACTTATGCTTCACCACGAGGTAATTCTAAGCCAAGTTATAGCAAGCCCTCTGGAAATTATAATAGAAGTAAAAGTACAACTAGATCTTCAGGAAGTAGAAGTGGCTCAAGTAAGTCAACTAGATCAGGTGGTCAACGAAGAAGGTAATTAGTTTAATATTAAAACGTTTTAAAATGAAAAATATAGTAATAATTTCTTTTTTTTTTACAATGATGGCAGGTTCATTGTTTTCTCAAAATGAGTTTGATGTTTTGAGATATTCGAAATTAGATTTTTATGGAGATGCACGATTTAACGCAATGGGTGCTTCGTTTGGTGCTTTAGGTGCAAATATGTCTGCTCTAACTGTGAATCCTGGAGGCTTAGGAGTTTATAAAAGCTCTGATTTTTCATTCACTCCTGGATTTCATTACAATTATTCTGAAAGTAATATTGATGGTAAGTCTACCACAGATGGTAAATTAAATTTTCACTTTGCTAATGTTGGCTTGGTTGGGAGTTTTAAAGGTAGCGGAAAATGGAAGTCGGTAAACTTAGGGATTGGTTATAATAGAACTAGCAACTATAATTCGAGTATTTCTATTAATAGCAATACAGACTCTTCTAGTTTAGGAACTTATGTTGATGAGTTAAATGACAGTGGAGGAATTTTTGAAGATGATATTTATGATGTTTTTCCTTTTACATCAAGTTTAGCATATCAAACTTTTTTGGTAAACCCTATTGCAGGAGATTCTTTGAGGTATAATCATGTGTTTTCTAACTCTAAAAATATTACTCAAACTACAAACTATGAAACTCGTGGGGGTGCTGGCGAGATGTATTTTGCCTTAGGAGGTAATTATTCTGACAAATTGTATCTAGGAGCTTTAATTGGGATTCCTTCGGTGCGTTATATTTATGATAGAAATTATAAAGAGACATCTGATCCTTCAGATACTTTAACTGAATTTAGTTCATACTCCATTCATGATTATGTTAAGACAACCGGTGCAGGTTTAAATTTTAAGTTAGGAATGATTTATAAGGCTGCAAATTGGTTTAGAGTTGGAGCTGCTTTTCATACTCCAACATTATACTCTTTAACTGATCAATATCGAACTAATATAACTGCAGAAAAAAAAGATGGAACTGTTTTTGAAGATCAAACTCCTTCTGGATCTTTTAATTACTTGGTGACAACTCCTTATAGATTTGTGTCTAGTGCAAGTATTGTTGTTGGTAGTCGAGGTGTAATAAATGTAGATTATGAAATTGTGGATTATGCCTCTGCAAGAATATCTGAAGATTCTGAATATTCTACAGGTGTTGATTTTTCTGCTGAAAACAATAATATAAGATCAAATTTTAAAATGACTCAAAATCTTAGAGTTGGTTCAGAAGTAAGGTTTGACCCTTTTAGAGTTCGTTTAGGGTATCGTTTGCAAGGAGATCCACTAAGTGGGCAGTTTGGTTTGAATAGTGGTTCTTCAATTTATTCTGGAGGTGTAGGGATTAAAGAAGACGGATATTATTTTGATATGGCCTATTCATTAAAAACCTATAATGTACAAACAATTGTTAATGCTGATCAGAATGAATTTGCAAGTACTGATTTAAAAGATCACTATATAACGTTTACGGTTGGTTTTAGGTTTTAAGAATTGCTCCAATTACTGCTAAAGTTAAAACTGAAACAAAAAATAATAGAATTCCCCATCTAAAGTAGGCGTTAGGAATGATTTTATTCCTGAATTTTCCACTCACTAAATAATTAGCATTCATTGCTTGTTTGGCATCTCCTTTTTTTACACCAAATAAATAGATTGTATTTACATTTTCTTCAATTGAAGATGCAAAATAAATATTTTCTTTGATAAGAAGTTCTTCAAAGTAATCTGCTCGTTCTTTTTCGAAAAAACGATATACAGTATATCCAATTCTTGTCGGATGATCAGAGTAGTTTGTAATGTTTATCATTATTTTATACGGAGTTTTTTTCCAGGGTAGAGAGTCTTGTTTCTTTTGATTCCATTTATCTCACAAAGTTCGGTAATAGTTAAACCATATCGATTAGCAATTTTAAACATAAAGTCGCCTCTTTTAATTGTGTGGAATTCTATTCCTAACGGTAAAACAGTGTAATTCCATTTCTGTTTGGTTAATAGGATGGAATCACTTACTAGTTTATTTTTTCTAAAAGATATTAAATATTTAGGATTAAGTGGTTTTCCTTTGTATCGTACTTCAAAATGTAAATGGCTTCCAGAGGAGTGTCCAGAACTTCCTCCTAAACCAATAATTTGACCAGCCTCCACAATGTCTCCAGTTTTAACTTTTAGTCGGTGTAAGTGTGCGTATAAAGTTTCTAGACCATTATAGTGTCGTATAATAACAACCCGTCCGTATCCTGGGTGGTATAAGGAAATTCTAACCATTCCGTCAAATGCTGCAGCCACAGGGTCCCATACTTGCAGGTCTAAATCTATTCCGTTATGATTTTTTCCGTTCCGCCACCCAAAGTTTGACGTTACTACAGGGTCTTGTATTGGTGAAATGAAATTGCAATTATTCTTTTTGTCTGTTAGTGTTAGTAGCACTGATGTGTCCTTTGTGCAAATAGATTCATTGTAAGGGGAAATATTTCTTGTGTCCCACTTTCCGTATGTAGAATTTGAAGGTATTGCAGAGTTTTCGTAATAATTAGTAAGTGAATTGTAGAAGTCATGTTCTAGCAATCTAGTTTCTGCATAATCATTTATTTCTTTGACAAGATCTATCGGTATATTCTCCAGATTTAATAAGGAATCTATAATGCTTATTATTTTATTGCCAGACAAACTAGAGATATTATCATAAAATGGGTTTGTTGGAGTAATAACTAATGCACTTACTGTATCCTTATTTGTTATCTTCTCATATCCAGTATGCTTTCCAAAGTAAACGGTTGAAATACTCATAAAGAGTAGTGTTAAAATTGATGTTTTGTTGACAGTTAGCAGCATTTTTTTATTGAAAGAGTCAGCCAATATAGTAAAAAATAGATAAACTCTAATTTACATAGGATTTTGAGCAGGGCAAACTCATACTTTTTCTTTTTCAAGGTTAGATCTAAAAAAAACACTCAT
>CAJWVX010000070.1 GCA_913048175.1 uncultured Flavobacteriales bacterium
GGAAAACTACTGTATTTGTTCCATGAGCTTCCACTATTATCAGAAACTTGAACTAGTCCATCATCTGTTCCAACATAAAGTAAATTCTCTTTTAATGGAGATTCGTCTAGTGCTACAATGTTTCCAAAAATAGTAGTTGATTTATTTTTCATAACCGCATCAATACTCCAAACTTTGTTCATCACTTTAAGTTTGTTTCTGTCCATATTACGTGTTAAGTCACCGCTTATTTCTGTCCAAGTATCACCTCTGTCATCACTTTTAAATAATTTTTGAGCAGCAAAATATAATCGTTTGTTATTGTGTGGACTAATCAATAATGGAGCATCCCAATTCCATCTTAAACCAACATCTCCTTTTTTAGGGTAAGGTTTAATTCCTGTTTTTTCACCACTTTTTTTATCATATCTAACCAACCATCCGTATTGAGATTGTGCGTAAACAATATTAGGATCTGTTGGGTCAATTTGAGATTCAAAACCATCACCACCATTCGTAATGTACCAATCAGCATTTACTATTCCTACATTGTTAGTTGTTCTAGATGGTCCACCTTGACTGCTGTTATCCTGTGTTCCTCCATAAATATTATAAAAAGGGTAAGCATTATCTAATGCAACTTTGTAAAATTGAGTAATAGGTAAGTTGGGTTTAAATTGCCAGTTCTCAGCATGATCCCAAGTCTCATACATTCCACCATCACAACCAACAACCCAGTGCTTCGTATTTGTTGGATCAATCCACATACAGTGGTTATCTACATGTTTACTTTTCTCTCCAGTTTTATTAAAAGTTTTTCCACCATCTTCAGTATGGTGTAACCATGTATTCATAGAAAATACTTTATTTTCATCATTAGGATCACAAACAAGTTCTTGATAATAGTTTCCACTTGTAGTATAGCTACTTCTTTTTTCCCAACTAGCACCTCTGTTAGTACTTCTGTAAAACCCACCTTTACCTTGAGATGCTTCTACAATTGCATAAATATATTCTGGATTAGCAGGAGAAATTGCTAAACCAATTCTACCCATTTCAACTTTAGGAAGACCGCTATTAATTTTACTCCAAGTTTTACCTCCATTTACTGTTTTATGTAATCCTGATTCTGGTCCACCACCAATGTAAGTGAATACATGCCTTCTTCTTTGGTGAGCTGAAGCATAAATTACATCAGGATTTCTTGGATCCATTATAATTTCTGCTATTCCAGTATCATCACTAATATGTAAAACCCTTGTCCAAGTTTTACCACCATCAATTGTTTTGTAAACACCTCTTTCTCCACCTTCAGACCATAACGGACCGTAAGCTGCAACATAAATAATATCAGAATTTTTTGGATGAACAATAATGTTTCCAATATGTTCAGATGTTTTTAATCCCATATTCTTCCAACTCTTTCCAGCATCATCAGAACGGTAAATACCATCACCATAAGCAACACTTCTTTGGTTGTTGTTTTCTCCAGTTCCTACCCAAATTGTATTTTCATTGTTAGGATCTATAGTTACACATCCAATAGAGTAGGAGCCTTGTCCATCAAAAATTGGTGTATAAGTGTTTCCAGCATTGTTTGTTTTCCATACTCCACCAGAAGCAACAGCAATATAATATTGAGATGTATTATTAGGGTTTACAGCAATATCTGCAACTCTACCAGAAGTAAATGCCGGGCCAACACTTCTAAATTTTAAAGCGCTAAATAATTCAGAATTGTATATGCTCTTTGGAGTTGATTTTTTCTTTTTTTGCGCATTAACATTTATTGAGAATATTAATGTTGTGGCAAGTGTAAATAAGATGATTTTTTTCATAATTAGATATATTCTTTTAAATCGCTTTTTTCAATAGGGTAGGCATTAAATGTTCCCATTGCCTTTGCAATAATTTTATTTTTTTGATTAAGTATTTCTCCAGAAGCATAAATGATACGGTTTCCTTTTTTATCTACCATACCATTTCCGGTAAGTATATCCCCTAAAAATGCAGGATTTAAATAGCTGATTTTGAATTCTACTGTAGAAACCAATTTGTTATCTAAAGCAACAGCACTTAAACTGGCAACTCCCATTATCGCATCCATCATAGCAGAAATCATTCCGCCATGTATAGCTGTTGGTGTAGCTAAGTGTTTGGATAAAACTTTCATTTCATATGAAATTTTACCGGGTTCAATAACGGTTAATTTCATGTCATTATCCTTGCCAAATTGGTTAACTTGGTTGTATATTTTAATGAGTTTTTCCAAATCTATAATTGAGTAACAGAGCTAGCTCCACTAATATTCTGTGTAACTTTAGGAGATCCTTTGTATTTAACACTTGCTGCTCCTGAAACAGAAATATCTAATGTTTTTTTAGCAAAAACGGTTGCTGAACCAGCTCCAGAAATATCAATACTAGTATTTCTAGTTTTTAATTTTTCAGCCTCTAATTCACCAGCTCCAGAAAGTTTGATCTCAAAATTATCAGCTTCTCCAGTAAGTGTAGTTTCACTAGCTCCACTCATATCCATTGTTAGGTTCTCAACATTAACATCTAAATCAATATCTGCAGCACCGCTAACGTCAATGTTTAAGTTTTCAGATTTAAAAGTGCCTTTATTACTCAATTCAATAGCTCCAGAAACATCAATATCTACCAACTTAACTGTTGTAATATAAAGTTTAAGTGATTCGGATCCTCCAATAGGGTGTGTACTAGAAATAAATAAGGTATTGTTTCGTACTTCAGTTTCAATTAATTCTAAAAGGTTTTCATCAGCTTCTATTTCTAAAAGCTCATCAGCACCTTGATTAACAAGGACTTCATAACCACCAGAAATATCTATTCTATTAAAACTAGAGATCGTTCTTTTTTCTTTTACAACATTTCCATTTCCATCTATAGAATCGATGCAAGAATTTAATGTTAAAGCGATAACTAATCCTAAAAATATTCGTTTAATTTGCATAAGAGATCTTTTAAAGGTTAAAAGTAAGAAAACGCTTTATTTAAAAGAATAATTTAACCACCAACTAAAAAGAATAAATATGACTATTTCAAAACTGTTTAAAACAACTTTATTATTCGGGTTAATTGCATTTTTTTTTGCTTGTAACACGGATGAGTTAGAAAGTAAAATTGCTGAATTAGAGGCTGAAAAGATTGAAACGGCTAATCAGATAAATGGGAAGGAAGAAATGATTTCTGATTTTATTGGCTCATTAAATGAGATTGAAGGGAACCTTGCACAAATTAAAGAAAGAGAAAATATTATTACCTCTAAATTTGATAAAGGTAATATGGAGATCAACAAAAATATGAAAGATGAAATATTGGGTGATATTGATTTGATTAATAGTTTATTGTTGGAGAATAGAGATAAGATGGCTTATTTAAATTCTAAACTGATTAAATCTGAAGAAGAGTCGGATTTAAAGATACAAGAACTTCAGACTATGATGGAAGGCTTAGCTGTTAGGATGCAGCAAAAAGATGGTGAAATCGCTGAATTACACACTCAATTAGCTGAAGCAAATAAACAATTAATGGTGTTGTTTCAAGAGTATAATAATAGGTTAGAAGAAATGGGCGATCAAGAAGATGAATTAAATACAGCTTACTATTGCTATGGATCGGCTAAAGAATTAAAAGAACAAGGTGTAATCTCTAAAAAAGGTGGTTTTATTGGAATTGGTAAAACAGCTAAATTATCGGATAACTTTAACAAAGAGTATTTTACTAAAGTTGATGTGAGTATTATTAGCCACATTGATATAATGAGTAAAAAAGTGAAGGTGGTAACAAATCATCCTTCTGAATCTTACAAGATTGAAGGAGAAGATGGAAGTGCTGAGAAATTGGTAATTCTTGATTCTGATGCCTTTTGGTCAGCTTCTAAGTATTTGGTAATGGTTGTTGAGTAGTTATATCCTAAATCCAATTAGACAAACATCATCAATTTGCTCTAGATTTCCTTTCCATCTTTGAAAGGAAATTGAAGTACCCGTATTGTTTATTATTAAAGATCCAAATTGTTTATAATTATTATTCCTTTTCCACTAAATTAATCTGTGAGACCATCAATAAAATATAAATACTAATATCTTCAGATAGTGTTTTGAGTAGTTTTTTTGTTTATGGAGTTTCCTATGCGTTATTTATCAGTTACTAATGAGTATTTTTTTTGCTGTAAAATAGTATTAGAAAAAAGAAAATTATGCAGAAAGGTTAGATCCTACTCTAGAATTTTGTAAATTTTTTGTTCTAGTGGTAGAGGAAGATAAAATACTGTTACTTCTAATTTGTTTTTTGTACAGTTTATACGAATAAAGCCATCCGAATTTTCTAACTCTTTTTTACAGGTATTAAGGCCTTTTCTATACTTTTTTTAATGCCTTTAACAAATGATTTTTGAATGATATCTGTTATCTGGTGAAAGTCAACATCATTATATCTTAATTCTAAATTGTCCATTTTTAGATGTATTATTTGATGCTACTTTTAGCAATCACCATACCAAATTTTAAATGAAATTTTCAATCATGAAATAGGTTCTATAGTTTTTTATCTCTTTTTGGTTCTATAGCATCGTTTTAAATATTACTTGTTACTTTCTATATTTATCTGAGTCTAATTTTCACTTTAAATCATATAAATTCCCTAATCGAATTTGGTCAAATACTTCAATTTGTGCGTCCTCCTAAAGGTTCTTATTGTTGCCCTCTGAGTCTTTAGTAAATAGAGTTTTTCTTGAATTTTTATGATAGCCTCACACTTTTATGTTGATTTGGTAAAACCATACTATTAAGCATGCTATCACATGGATAAATAATTAACAGGGGGAATTAACCCTATAAAATATTTTTTCATATTTAATAACTGCTTTTTTATTTGCAATATGCTAAGAATTTAAATTTTCAATGGTTTTATTTTGTTATTTTTTATAAATATAACTAAGCTTTTAATATTTTATTATGCTAAAGTGACTACCGTAGAAATTAAATGGTTTGTTTTTAAAGAAGATTAAAATATTGATCGATCATTAGTGAAATTGTATCAAAATAACAAGGTGTTAAGAATGATGAAAACTAAGTAGAGTAAATTTGTACTTTTTAGGTGTAAACACTGTATAGTTGAGATCATAAAGGATAGGCTACTTAAAGATATTTATTTTGAAGGAGTTGATTTTTCCACTCTAGATTATCCTAAGGCTATAATTAGTTATTATAAAGAATAGGGTGAATATATAAATGAATATAGTAAACAGCAGATGACAGATTTGATAAAAATTGAAATCAAAAATAAATAAGAGCAACTTTATAATTTTATTGATTAATAGATAAGTTCCTATTCTGTTCGGAGCTTATTCAGATCTTGGCTCAAAATCATTGAGACTACCTTGTTTAGTTTAATTTCTTTTATTAAAGAAGTGGCTTAATTGTTCTCGAGTAACATTATCTTCACATATCTTAATCAGATAACCTTGAACTTAGGAGCTAAGGTTTAGTTCTTTTTGTTCTGATAGTTTTTCGTCTTTAGGAGTAAATTATTTTTCAATTAACTGATCAGTAACCGTGTCTGAATTAACGCTTTTGCACAAGAAATTTTTTTGGTTCTAAATAAGAAAAAAGTGTTAATAATAGTGCTGAAATTAATAGTAGTTTTTTTATAAGATTAAATTCTAACACCAATAACACAGATGTCGTCAACTTGCTCTAAGTTCCCTTTCCAATTGATAAAATGATTTTTCAAGTGTTCGCGTTGTTTGCTTATTGGATTTTTCACTATAGATAAGAGTAATTCTTTAAATGGTTTATATTTAAATTTTTTACCTTTTGGTCCACCAAATTGATCAGGATAGCCGTCAGAAAATATGTAGAAAGTATCTCCTTTGTTAAGTTGAATAGAATGATTTGTAAAAGACTTCATCATATCACATTTTCCTATATGATACTTATCAGCTTTATATTCTTCAATATCAGTTGCCTCTTTTCTGATAATCCAAATTGGATTGTTGGCTCCAGCATATTGTAAAATATTTGTTTTAGTATTTAACGAGCATAACGCAATATCCATTCCGTCCTGAACATTCTCTGTACTTTCAGAAAATGTGTCAATTACGAGATCTCTCGATTTTTTTAATATTAAATTTGGCTGAGTAATGCCAAATTCTTTTACTGATTGGTTTAGTGCATTATGGCATACAATACTTACCATAGCTCCCGGAACGCCATGACCTGTGCAATCAGCAGCAGCAAATAAGATAGTATCTCCATTTATATCCCAACCATTTGGTTCGGGTAAAATATGCATCCAATAAAAATCTCCAGCAACAATATCTTTAGGCTCATAATAAACAAAAGAATTGGGAAGGTTTTTATTAATTAAGGTCATTGAAGGAAGTATGGCTTGTTGGATTCTTTTAGCATAACTAATACTTGCTTTTATTTCTTCATTAGAGCTTCTTAAAAGCTCATTCTTTTTCTTATTAACCTCTTCAAATTCGTTGACAATTGTTCTGAAATAAAAAATAATGGTAAATGAAAGAGCAAATACAACTCCCATATATATGTTTTTGAAAAAATCAATTTGATCTTGGGTAACATTGACAATTGGATCAACCAGGTGCCTTGTCGCAAGCACAATATAGAAGACAATAACAATTAGGAGAAAGAAAGTAATGTCAATCCATTTATTGTGAAATATTAAACTGGGTAATAAGGCTAATGGTAAGAATAGAAATTCATTTCCTGCTCCTTCAGGTACAATATACATCATTGGTAAAATTGAAACGATGCAGGCTATAAAAAAGTAAATTCTTGAAAATCCGAACCATTTTTTATGATTAAACCACAAAGTGGAGACTAAAATTCCAAGTTCAATTATAATGTAAGGAACTAGCTCTAAACTATTAAAAATAATTTCAATAGGTAAATAAATTACCATTGCGGCTGTAGTTATAGAAATCAATCTATTAATTAGAATGATTTCTCTAAAATGTTCAAGAGCTTCACTCCTTTTGAGATCTGATAAACCTATAAATGATATTTTAGTCCAAATGTCTTTGATATACTATATTATTTAGTGTAAGGTACTCTTTTATAAATGTATTTAACATAGAGTTTGTTAATATGTATTAATGACAGAAAGTTTCCATTTTTAAAATAGGACTAATTTTAACACTTATAAAAATATAAATATATGAAGAAAATTATTTTATTGACTATAACATTTGTTGTTATTTCATTAGCAGGACAAGCACAAGTTGAGCCACATGCTATCGGTTTAAGATTTGGTGGTGGTAATTTTGGTGGTGGAGCTGAATTAAATTACTTACATGGTATAGGTGATGCTAATAGGGCAGAATTAGGTTTGGGAATTAACTCCTTAAATGGTGGGAGTTATATGAGTATAACAGGTGTTTACCAATGGGTTTTTGAATTAGAGCAAGGATTTTCTTGGTATGCTGGTCCTGGAGCAAGACTATTATTACTGAGTAACGCATCTGCTATAATGGTTGGAGGTGAATTAGGTGCAGAATACAATTTTAATACTGAATTAGATGTTCCTTTGCAAGTTTCATTAAGCACGAGACCCATGTTTAATTTAGGAGATGGTGATGGTTTTGGATGGGGAATTGCTTTAGGAGTTCATTATACTTTTTAAACGGATGATTCAGATAAAAAAAGCGATTTGAATTTTCAAATCGCTTTTTTTATTTAGAAGTATTTTATTTTTTAAAGATAAACCTTGTAATAAAAATACCAGCTTTATCATCTTTAGATCCTTTACTTTCTACACCAGCAGCAACAGAATATAATTCCCATCCCTTTTTAGCCATTTTATTCATCATAGAAGTAATTAAAGCATCATTAGAAGCGATATTCTGGAAGTTTAATCCCATTCCACTGTAAAAGTTTAACAGTTTTGTTTCGTTCATACCTTCAATTTTTGCATCTCCTCTTTTAACTTTCCGTTGTTTTCCACCATCTTTACCAGATACTCTTGCTGTTGTAAAATCTTCATAATTAACAGGTGTAGTTGATTCAACAATTCTAGATCTACCTAATCCCATAGGAACAATAGATTCTACAACAGTTACAACTTTGTACTCTATTTGTGCCGCAGCTTCTGCAAAGCATGTCCCAATAATTGCAACTGCTAAAATAATTTTTTTCATAATTTGTTTGTTTAAATGATTAATAAAAATGCAAAGTAAGAAAAATTCATGCCATTTATAGAGAAATATATTAAAAGAGAAGTTCTAATTAAATAAGATTCTTTTTTTTTTAAGAACTTAATGAGCATTATCTTTAGGGCTTAATTATAATTGGTAAATGGTTATTTATTGTTGTTGATAATCTCTGTATTCCATAAATCAGAAAAAGATAATGCTCTTGGACAATGACTGTATGCTTCATCAACTGTAATTTTTAATCCTTGAATCATTTGAGATGTTTCGTCAGGATTAAATATTTCGTTTTCTACACCTAGTTTTTCAATTTGATGAAGCTCTAAGAACTGAACGCTACCGTTAATCCTAACAGATTTGTTGTTGCCTGGAATAAGAAGAATTAGTCCTGCCTTTGGATTGGACTCAATGTTTAATGTGCTTTGGAGTAATCTATTCCCTCTAATATCTGGCATTAGCAAGGTGGTATTGTTTATGATTTTTATGAATCCGGGTTTTCCTCCTCTTGGAGATGCATCACAGTTTCCATTATTATCTGAGGTTGATAAAACAGCAAAAGGGGATTGTTTAATGAATGATTTAACATCCTCTTCTAAGTAATTATTTATTTTTTTTTGAGCTCTTTCAGAAGGCTCTCCGTGCTTTACTCTTAATCCTTTAACTCTGTCTGACATCAAAAAATGTTTAGCCAAAGGTAGCTTAATTTCATAAGCTATTTAAGTATTAAATATGATTACTTATTTCAATTATATTAGAAAGCATATTCAATAGTTTTCGATAATTTGGACGCTTATTAATAATTTAAATAGAAATTAGAATGAAAACAAAATTAACGATTGCAGTTGCTGCTTTAGCTTTCTTTGCAATGTCTTGCGGAGAATCTAATGAGGTTAAATACAGCACAGAGGTTACAGTTGAAGAAACAACAGATTTAGGAAATCAAGTTGATGAATTAAATGTTCAAATTGAAGCAATAGAAGCTGCAGATGCTGAAATTGATGTTACAATAAAAGAGTTAGACCAAATTTAATAGCTAAATAAAGATGAAAAAAAATATATTAGTACTTGCTTTATCAATAGTAAGTTTTGGAGCTTTTGCTCAAGGATTAGGTGACTTAAAAAATGTTGCTAAAGATGCAAAAAATTTAGATGCGGAGGCCGTTAAAGCTGCTGCTATTGAAGTTGTAAAACCTGTTGTTGATGATGAGGCAGGGGAAGTTATTACAAGTAAAGTTGATGAATTAAAGGATAAGGCTGTAGAAGTTGTAAATGTTAAACCTGAAACTATAGATGCTGCTAAAGATGCTGTGGTTGGCGTTGCAGGAGATGCTGCTAAAAATATTGCTGCAGAAAAAGTTATTAAGATTAAAGAATCTTTAGAAGCAAAATTGGCTGATATGAAAGCTAAGAGAGAAGCTAAGCTTGCCGAGAAAAAGAGTAATCCTGAAAAATTAACAGAATACAATACTGAATTAAAGTCTGAAGTTAAAGAGAAGGAAGCTTTAAAAGATGAAAAGAAAACTGCTTTATTAGCTAAAATTACTTCATTAGGATCTAAAATTACTGCTGCAGAATCTAAATTAGGTTTATTAGAGAAATCTGGAATTGATCCAGCAGAGTTATTAAAAAAGACTGCAATTATAGATGGAGCTAAATCTAAGTTAGCCGCTTTAACATCCTCTTTTAATTAAGAAAGGTTTATTTTTACAAAGCCGTTTCGAAGTATTTCGAAACGGCTTTTTTATGTTTTAATATTCGTGTTTATTTTTTCTTATTTTTCTTTTTGTCAGATAAAAGAACAAAAGAAGTTGCATGAAATTTATCACCATCAAAAGTACCTTTTACCTCTGCTTTTCTTGTAGCTTGACAAAAACCTTCTTCAGAATGTTCATCTCCATGATCGTGTATAGTAGTTCCATCTACCCAATATTTTTTACCAGCATATTGAATTGCCAGTGTGCAACCAGTCTTTGAGTTCATATCAAACTGGCATTGGCCACATGAAGCCAATACTTTGTATGTTTTTTCCTTTTTTTGAGCAATAGCAGATAAGCTAGCTAATAAGATTCCTAATATTAAAATTATATTTTTCATAATTCAAATTTACCAATAATCGTGCCTATTTAATAATTTCATATTCATCTAATTTATTGAGATAAATAATAGACTGTTCTTCATCATTTAAACCACTAACAGGAATGAATTTTGCATTTTTAATTATTTCTTCTGGTTTATAGCTAGTTCTAGCATGTAAATTTTGACTATAAGATTCATCATAAGCACTTAATAGTAAAATTAGTTCACCTTTTCTTTCCTTAATATCTTTATGACTTAAATTGTATAAAGGGCTTTCTGTATTGATTGGGTGTACTATTGTCCAACTTGTAACAAAAAGATTTATTTGATCTATTTCTAAATCTAACGGGTAAAATTTTCTGGTTTTATTTCCTTCTGTTTCCTCAATTTGAGAATACATCATTTTTGCACTAATATTAATCAGTTGGTTCTTTTTCGGATTAGCAACCCTAACCATTAAACCTTTTATGTCTTGATATGGAGAAAGGAGTGCATTTTTAGAAAACATTATTTTTGGTTTTGGTTTAGAAAACCTCCCATACAACAAGCCTGTAGAAACAGCAAAGCCTAATAGTCCAATAAAAGCTTCTAAACTTGCAATTAAGCTAATCACTTTTCCTGTAGGGTATAATCCTCCATAGCCAACTGTTGTTAGGGTTTGTGCACTAAAATAAAAAGCATCAAAAAAATCATTATTAACTGAAGTTCCTTCTAGGTTTTCTAAGCCTATAAGTAAATAAGCACCTGTAAAGAATAAGTTAATCAAAAAGAAACCAATCATCAAGCAAATAAAGAACGGTATTGCTGACATTGTTATTAAAGAGTGGAATAGATTGAATTGTTCAAAAAATGTTAGGCCTTCTTTTTTAATATTAAATTTTCCACTTTTACTAATTAATCGTTCACTTTCATTTTTTACATTAGATCCAAACCCGGTACTTCTAACTTCTCTGAATTTTTTCTTCGCCATACTCCTTTTCTTAAGTAAACTAAAGTACGTTTTTTCTCCAGTTACCGATTTTTTACTGCGACTTACCTAAAAAGTATTTCATAGTTATTAGTGTGAGGATACTTTTGATCTATAATTAAAATATAAACACAGCTTGTAACATTTTAATAGATTTATTCGTCATAATTAAAAAGACAAGCTAAAACAAAATAGTATGAAAACATTAGTGATAGGAGTAGCAATTTTAGGCTCAAGTTTATTTAATACAAGTTTAGCAAAAGGAACTTTAGATATTAACAAAGAATTAAAAAAGGTAGTCAGATTTGATAACAATCAATTAACGTTAGAAAAGAATGAAACAGAATTTGTAAAGGTTAGTTTTAAAGTAAATTACCAAGGTGAAATTGAGATATTAGGTATGAACTATTCTGATGAAAAAGTAAAGTCTCAATTGTTGAAAAAGTTATCAAATATGAAAATAAAGAAGAGTCATAATAGTGAGAAAGTATATAATTACAATTTTACATTTAAGAAGCTTTAGTAATCGATTAGTTAGTTTAGTTAGTAAGAGAGACCTCAACGAAAGTTGAGGTTTTTTTTATTATTACAATTCTTACTTTTACTAATTATGAGTAAAACAGTTAGTCAAGATATTAAACTATTTTTAGAGGAAAAGGTTGTTCAATATAACCAGCCAGATTTTATACTTCCCGATCCTATTTCTATTCCACATCAGTTTAATCAGAAAGAAGATATAGAGATTGCAGGGTTTTTAGCTGCGACTATAGCTTGGGGAAATAGAAAAATGATTGTTAAGAATGCAAATCGTATGGTAGATATGATGGGAAATTCTCCTTATGATTTTGTCATGGATCATAACGATGTACAATTAGATCGATTAGATGGTTTTGTGCACAGAACTTTTAATTCAGATGATTTTAAATATTTTATAAAAGCACTTCAAAATATTTACGTTAATCATAGAGGGATTGAAGGTGTTTTTGAAAAGTATCAAACTGAAAATTCAATGCAACCAGCAATTCACGAATTTAAAAAGGCGTTTTTTTCAATAGATCATCCACACAGAACACAAAAACACGTTAGCGATCCTAATAAAAAATCTGCAGCAAAAAAGATTAACATGTTTTTACGGTGGATGGTTAGAAATGATAATAGTGGAGTAGATTTTGGGTTATGGAAGAATATTTCTCCAGCTCTTCTTTCTTGTCCTTTAGATGTACACTCTGGTAACGTAGCAAGAAAATTGGGTTTGCTTCATAGAAAACAAAATGATGATAAAGCTGTTGCAGAATTAGATCTAAGTTTAAGAAAATTAGATATTAATGATCCTGTTAAATATGACTTTGCGTTGTTTGGCTTAGGGGTTTTTGAAGGTTTTTAAGGCTTTTATTTTGAGTGTGGTTTTGAATGACTTTATTTCTTGCCCTATTAAATTAATTATTAAAATCACTTAGAGTATTATTTTTTATTGCTTTATTTTTTCTGACAAAAGTGTGAGATATATTTTTTTAGACCTTTATTTAGATTGTTATTTATAGCTATTTCATTTTTAGTTAGTTAGCTAGATAGAATCCATAATAAGAATGGATTTTATTTAATATCATCTTTTGAAGTTTTTTCGCCATAGTTACTAGATAGTTAAATGTAGTAGTTCTACTTTGTATATAAGTTTGAATATTTTTAGATCATAATTGATCATAAATCATTTTTTAAACGCGATTAAAATCATTTTTTGATAGCTAAAGCTTATTCCTATGCGTAAGGCTATTTATATTTGTATCTTAATTTTTTGTTAAAAGTTCTTTACAAGAAGAACTTTCAGTTTTCTGTTTAGCTGTAAATTTTTCTTCAATAATTATTTCAATAATATCAGCCTTATTTGGGGATGTTTTACAAAGATATTTTGCTATTCTTTTATAGTCTAGAAATTTAGGATGTCCAAAAAAAATTAATGTCTTGGTAAGCACTGTAGAGTATGTCTGTTTTTGTTGAATTTTAAATATTTATCTCATTTTTTTGATAAAAGTTACTCTTTTGTTACTTTTTACAAGCTCATTACTTTGTTGTGAATGGTAGGTCATTTTTGATATTGTTCCAGAGTATAACATATCTGAAATATTGGAGTCCTAATATCCGAAAAAATTAAAAATGGGCATTATGCAAAACATTTTAAAAACAAAATATTTCAATCTTAAGAGTTTGAAATTGGATTTAACAAATGCTACTTTCTCTCTTAGAATAGTAATAAATAAGAGGATTAAAGATATATTCCAAAACCACACTACATTTTTCCAATTATGTCCGATTGGGCATAAAAAGAAGAATATTAAAAGATATACGTAACTATGTCCATAGCGATAGCTTTTTTTCTTGTTTTATTAAAAAGGAGAAGTATTCCAATCAGAATTTAGATTAGAGGAATAATAAGGAAACCAAGATAGGATGAAGGTATATTTGATTTTAAATCAAGATAAATATTAAAATCAAAAGGTTTGGATAAATACTCAGGAATTAGATTAGTAATAAAGCTTAAGTTAGTTTTGT
This sequence comes from uncultured Flavobacteriales bacterium, assembly GCA_913048175.1. Lineage (GTDB taxonomy): Bacteria > Bacteroidota > Bacteroidia > Flavobacteriales_E > Vicingaceae. The sequence continues at coordinate 13,769 of CAJWVX010000070.1, forward strand.
GGATATCATTCCAAAATAGGCAGATGAAAAAATCAGTAAAATACCAAAAAGGATGGCCTTGCTTCTTTTTTATTTATTTAAAGAGAGTAGTATTAGCATGAAAGCTTGAGTGTAAAGCCATGATTGTAATATTTTAATGTCCTCAAAGTAAAAAGGATTAGGTATCTTGCAATAATGAAAGTGGCTACTTTGACCCGTTTCATGAAAGCTACGAGGATTAAAGCTCCTATTAAAACTATAAAAAAGAAAAAATATTAACCAAACCCGAGATTTAATTGGTTAGATTCGAATGCAGAGATAAGAAGGTATTCTCGTTCAAATGGAACTCATAATTTTTTAGTAACTAAAATTTCAAAAATTAAACTGAACGCAATTATCTGCTACATCAAATCGTTTTTTTTTCTGTCTGCTTAATACTTCTCATCATAATATTGAAATATAAGTTGAAATGTTTGGTTTGAAATTTATGTTGAAATAAAAAAAAAGAGATAAATTAAATGAATTTCTCTCCTTTTAAAAGTCTACTCCCTATATTTTATAGGGAGTTAATCAGATATTTTCAAACTAATAGCTTCTAATCGCTTTTCTTCACCTTTGCGATTTACAATAACGATTTTCTCGATGTAAATTTTTGATGGAGAATATTTTTTCAAAGAAGTAGCTACTTTTTCGCTTATTGTATTTTCAGACAATATAGATTCAATATAATTTCCTTCACCTAAGTATCCAAGCGAAAATGATTTTATTTTCCAATCTTGACTATTTAGAGTTAATTCATTGCATCTACTTAAAGCTTCTCTATTAATAACTTTAGTTTTAGAGATTTTGTTATCACATAAAGATACCTCGATATCATTTGTTGCGAACATTCCAATTGAGAGGAACATTATAGCTAAGATTAAAGTTGATTTTTTCATGAAATAAAGTTAACATTTTTTTTCAGAGATAATATTTAATAATAAGTTTTATCTGCTAAATAATTTTTAACATAATCCTGTACACCTTCTTCTAAAGTATGAAATGGAATATCATAACCAATAGATTTTAGTTTATCCATATTAGCTTCAGTGTAATATTGATATTTATCTCTAATATCTTCAGGAGTTGGAACAAATCCAATTTCTGGATTTTTATCTAATGCTACAAATGTATTTTTAACTAAATCTAAGAATGTTCTAGCTGTACCAGAACCTAAGTTATATAAGCCGGAGTCTTTTCTGTGGTTTAGTAAGAACATACAAACGTTTACTACATCTTTAACATAAACAAAATCTCGTAGTTGTTCTCCATCTTTATAATCTGGATTGTGAGAAGCAAATAATTTCATTGCTCCAGTATCTTTAATTTGATTAAAAGCATGGAATATTACAGAGGCCATTCTTCCTTTATGGAATTCATTTGGCCCGTAAACGTTAAAAAACTTTAGTCCGGCCCAGAAATAAGGTTTCTTTTCTTGTTTTAAAGCCCATTTATCAAAATCGTTTTTAGAATCTCCGTAAGGGTTTAATGGTTTTAATTTCTCTACAACTTTATGGTTGTCATCATAACCATGTTCTCCTAATCCGTAAGTAGCTGCAGAGGATGCATAAACTAATGGTAAACCAAACTCAACGCAAATGTTCCAAATGTCTTTAGTGTATTCTAAATTTAGTTTATTAAATAAATCAACATCAAACTCGGTAGTATCAGTTCTTGCTCCAATATGAAAAATAAATTGCACTAAATGCTCATTTTCTTTTAGCCAAGGTATAAATTCTGATCTTTCTACTTTTTGAGAAAAGGTTTTCCCTTCAAAGTTTTTATTTTTTTCTTCTTTAGAAAAATCATCTACTAAAACAATGTCTTTAAAACCTTCTTGGTTTAGTTTACTTACTAAACAACTTGCTATAAATCCTGCTGCTCCTGTTACTATTATCATAATTCTATATTGTATGCCGAGTGAAGTCGAGATGTCTTATTACTTAGAAGTATTATTTCAAAATATTCCTCTGTTTTGTCCCTTTGTTACTCTAATCGGAATGACATTCGTTTAATTAATAAATATATCTTTTTCAACTTTGGGTATTATCCCTTTTTCTTGTGCTAAATTAAACATTTGAGAAATGGCATTTTTACCTTCTTTGCCTAAATCAATTGAATATTTATTGACATATAACTCTACATGTTGCATCATTACTTTCTCGTCCATTTCTTGAGAATGTTTTTTCATATACTTGAGAGGAGACTCAGGTTTTTTAAAAGCGTATTCTATACTTTTTCTTAATATTTTATTAAACTTTAAGAGGACCTCTTTAGGTAAATTTCTTTTGATAACAATTCCCCCTAAAGGTATTAAATATCCAGTCGTATTTTCCCAATATTCACCTAAATCTAGTATTTTTTCTAAACCTCTATCTTGGTAAGTAAAACGGTTCTCATGGATAAGTAATCCAGCATCAACTTCTTTATTGATAACAGAATTTTCAATATCAGAAAAGAGCATTTCTACTTTGCTTGTCGCTTCTGGGTGAGCAATACTTAAAAGAAAGTTTGCTGTTGTATATTTTCCAGGTATTGCAATTGTTGAGTTTTGAAGATCTAAATTTTCACTATTGGAAGATTTTACAAGTAATGGTCCACATCCTTTACCTAAGGCGCTACCTGAATCTAATAAAACATAATTATCAGTTAGGTATCCATAAGCATGATAGCTAATTTTTGTAATATCTAATTCTGATTTAAAAGCTTTATTGTTGAGATCTTCAACATCACCTAAATAAACTTCAAAGTCTAATCCTTCCGTATCAATTTTATGATGGACTAAAGCATCAAAAATAAAAGTGTCGTTTGGACAAGGTGAAAATCCTAAAGTTAGTTTCATTGAGATAAAATTAAAGATTATTTATAATCTCTAATCCAGTTTTACAAAGGTTATTTATTGCTAAAGGAATGTCCCAATTATCTTTGTTTCTTTTTTCAACTTTGTTAGATACTGTTCTAATCTGAGCACAAGGAATTTTTTCAGATATACATGCAGATAAAAATGCTGCACCTTCCATACTTTCTGTTTGAGGATTTAATCGTTTTACAATTTTATCAATAGAAGTTGTATTTCCGTGAGCTGTATTTACAGTTATTCCTTTCACCTGTTTTAGGTTTGAAATAATTATGTTCTGTAAAGGTGTTAAGTTGGAAATTTCAGAATCATTACTTGATAAATTCATATCCATTAAAGAAAGAAATTGATTGTCATCTTCTGCTCCCAATTCTGAAATTTGATCAGAAACAATGTGAACTGTTTCTCCTAAAGAAATACTATGA
>CAJWVX010000071.1 GCA_913048175.1 uncultured Flavobacteriales bacterium
AAAATCTACATCAATATCAAAGTCACATAAAGAATTTGCACCGCCAGCATTATCACCATCAACCATAATTGTATAAGTGCCTGCAAGAGAAGCAGTAAAACTAACAGTTCCTGTTCCTGTAATTGCAGCTAAACAACCCTCTCCTATAAACCCAGCACAATTACCAGTAAACACTGACAAATCAACACCATTACCACTACCAAAACATGCAACATTTGTAATATTAACATCCACAGCACCTCCTGATGGTATTGTAAAGCTGTACCAAACACTCCCCTCTGTATTTATTTCACAATCATTCGGGTCAGCTACTTCAACAGTAGCACAATAACCAGTACCAGCTATCGCAGCTGCATTTAAAGTTAAAGCATCTGGACTTGCACAATCATCATTAGTAGGTGGTGTTCCTCCAGAAGGAGCAATAGAATAAGTAGCAGTACCTGTATATGCATTATTATATTCCCATACTCTAATCCATACAGTTGCTCCAGGAGTCAAACCTGTTGCAAAAGCCAATGCATCCAAACCAGCTCCATCGTCATCATCACACTCAATAGCTGTTAACGACCCACAAGGTCCAGTATAAATAGCTACAACAGGATCATCAACTCCTGCCGAAGCATATATTGTAACTTCACCAGCAGCATCAACTGTAGTTGTAAACCAAAGATCATCTGTATCTGCATTATCTGCTGTAGTACTACAATCTCCAATCCCTACAGGATCAGGTTCTGTTGATGTAAAACTAGGATCTAATACAATAGTATTTGGAGCACAGGTATTTGGCAATGCCCCAGCAGCGCATGGGGTATCTGCATATTGCCCGTAAGAAAATGAGCTTAACAATAAAGTTAAGGTGATCAATATAACTCTTTTCATTATTTAGATTTTTTAATTAATTCAACAACTCTTTTATATTCTGCTTCTTGCTTGTCATCTTTCAAAATCGACAAATAGAATCTTTGCTCATTTAATGAAACGTTTAAAACACCCTCAGTTTTAATGAAATTTTTGAATTCTGATCTTTTAGCATTGTAAATATTCTTATTGTTTACAATTTGACTTGACCTTTCAGATGTAGACAAACCTTGGTTATTTTCAATTCGATGTCTTTCATCTCCAATTGAATACAATTCCTGAAGGATAGTCTCATTATTTGCTCTAACAAATTTAGACGGTGACGAAACTTGATTCGTCTTTCTATTACTTCCTGCATCTTTAATGCTTGGCGCAGGATATGATACCGAATGGGGTTGCTGTGAAATTTTAGTAGTTTTTTTTAATCCATAGATTTCTTGTGTGTTAGAAGATTTACGCTTTGAAGATTGTCCAAAAGAAATAGTTGAAAATCCAAAAAAAGAAACAATAAGTAAAAGGTAAAGATATTTCATAAATTAATTTTATACTGTTAATAATTAATAAGATGTAACTTTTCTAAAAAAGGTTGCATACAAAAAAAAAATATATAGATTAAATCTATTTAATCATAGATAAAACTCAAATAAAATGGGTCAAACAATTATATCCCAAACTAATTGCTACATAGCGAATGATAAAATTTAGCTTTCTCAATATTTCCGATAGACCTATAAATTGAAGCAATATGATTATACAACGGCTTATCCGACTTATACTGTTCGAAAGCTTTTACAAAAAAACTAGAGATTGTTCCACATTATAATTATCAACACTAAAGAGGTACCCAATATTTAAATAAATATTTTTGGGCTGATCTATATTTTCAGAAGCCTTTTTTAAGAGTTTAATCCCTCTGATAATTTTCCTGATTCAAACACAGTTTTTCAACAAACTTACATACTTGCCTCTATCTTATTTTAAAAATTCAAGTTCAGGGGAAATTACTTCAAGAGTTTTAAATGATTTTGAAAGCCTTAGGATTCTATTAGAGATCTGGCATAGTCCAACTCATCGGAGGAGTTTTCTCGATACTAATAGCCCTTATCTTAATGTGCTTAATCAACATAAAACTTACCCTTCATATTATTTCTCCGATGATAATATTTAGTATTATTCTATTTATTATTTACAAAATCCAAAAACCATCATTTAAAAACAGGAAAGCTATTAAAGCAAGAGTTTCAGCCAACCTTACCGAAGCTTTTATAGGCATCAAAGTAATTAAAGGTTTTACGAGTAATGAATATTCAACAGCCATTTTTAAAAGAGAGTTTTTTGAGTTATTTCAATCCATTAAGCGAACGCTTATTTCTGCTAATATTTTAATTAATTCGGGAGTTTTTTTTATGGGTACAACCACCTTATTAATAAGGTGGTTTGGCAGTAAAATGAGCATTAATAACGAATTAACAATGGGTGATTTTACTACATTTATTGCCTATTTAACCTTCTTAGTTGCACCTGTGTTTCAAATTGCCAGAATGTCTAGTCAGTTTACCGATGCAAATGCAAGCATAGAACGTATAAATGAAACACTTGAACTAGCAAACGAATGATAATGGATTAAAAACAAACCTTATTGGAAACATCACCTTTGATAATGTCACGTTTGGATATTCAAATGAGAATACTATAAAAAACACATCATTTAAAATTAAGGCCAGCACAATAAATGCTTTTGTTGGAAAATCTGGCTCAGGAAAAACAACTATTCTAAACCTAATATCAGGTTTTTACCATCCAAAATCTGGTTCTATTTTAATTGACGACAATGATTTGTCATCAATTAATTTAAATAATTACAGAAATCAATTGGGCTTCGTATTCCAAGAAACCTTCCTCTTTCATGGAACTATAAAGGAAAACATCCTACTGACAAAACCAAAATCTGAGCAAAAAGAACTCGAAACGGCTTTAAAAAATGCCAACGTTATTGAGTTTATAAATGATTTACCTAATGGTATAGACTCTTTAATTGGTGAGGGAGGAAACAAATTATCTGTGCTCAAAAACAACGGATATAAATAGCTCGAGCATTTCTAATAAATCCGAAAATATTAATCTTAGACGAATCAACTTCCAATCTTGATTCTTGTAACGAAAATTTAATTGCCAAAAGTGTGGAGCAACTAATGCAAAACTGAACAACGATTATTTTCACCCATCAACTAGAGAGAATTAAAACTGAAGATCAAATTATTTTAATCGATAAGGGTGATATTTCAGAACATGGAACACACCAAGAATTGATCAACATAAAAGGCAAATAATACAACCTTTATAATGCTAACAGATAAGTTTTTTATTTATTCACAAATCAATATTTCATCTTCGATAATCTTATTTTTGTTTTATGAATTACTTAAATGAACTAAACGGAGCTCAAAGAGATGCAGTAGAAAACACAGAAGGACCAGTAATGGTGATTGCTGGTGCTGGCTCTGGAAAAACTAGAGTATTAACTTATCGTATAGCACACCTCATCAATAAAGGTGTCGACCCTTTTAACATACTTTCTTTAACCTTTACAAATAAGGCTGCTCAAGAAATGAAAGAGCGTATTAGTAAAATCATTGGAGGGTCTGAAGCGCGTAATATTTGGATGGGAACGTTTCACTCCGTTTTTTCTAGAATTTTACGAAGCGAAGCAGAAAAAATAGGTTACCCACAGAATTTTACTATTTACGACACCCAAGATGCTAAAAACCTTATTAAAACAATTTTAAAAGAACAGGGTTTAGATGAAAAGATCTACAAACCCGGATTAGTTTACAGTAGAATTTCCTCTGCAAAAAATAATTTATTAACCGCTGCAGCTTACTGCAAAAACACTACAATCCAATCTGAAGATAGACAGGCTGCTAAGCCCAAAATTGGAGAGGTTTATAAAGTTTATGAAAGCCGTTGCTTTAAGTCTGGAGCAATGGATTTTGATGATTTACTTTTTAAAACAAATGTGCTATTAAGGGATCATCCAGGTGTTTTAAACAAATACCAACATCGTTTTAAGTACATTTTAGTTGACGAGTATCAGGATACAAACTTTTCGCAATATATCATAGTTAAAAAATTAGCTGCAGCTTTCGAAAATGTTTGTGTGGTTGGTGATGATGCACAAAGTATTTATGCTTTTAGGGGGGCAAACATTCAAAACATTCTAAACTTTAAAACAGATTATCCAGAATCAAAAACATTTAAGTTAGAAGAAAATTATCGTTCTACACAAAACATCGTGAATGCTGCCAACAGTATTATAAAACACAATACTGAACAAATTGAAAAAAATGTTTTCACTTCCAATGTAGAAGGAAATAAAATAAAGGTTCATAGAGCAGCAACAGATAATGAGGAAGGTAAAATGGTTGCCAACCTAATATATGACACGCAATTTTCTGCTCAAGCCAGACCAAAAGATTTTGCAATTCTATATAGAACTAATGCTCAATCTAGAGCAATGGAAGAGGCTTTAAGGAGAAAGAACATCCCTTACAAAATTCATGGTGGTCAATCTTTTTATCAGCGTAAAGAGATTAAAGATTTACTCTCCTATTTTAGAATGATTATCAATCCTAATGATGAAGAAGCTTTAAAACGAATTATCAATTATCCTGCAAGAGGAATTGGTAAAACATCTATGGATAAAATTGGAATTGCAGCCAACAACAACGATACAAGTATTTGGAATGTAATTACTCATCTAAACCAATTTAATACTGGAATAAATGCAGGTGCACAAACAAAAATAGGTGGCTTTCTTGAAATGATGAAAAGTTTTGCTTCTCAAATTAAAAGTAAAAATGCTTTTGAACTCGGAAATGAAATTGCTTCTACTTCTGGAATCCTAAGAGATCTCTACAGTGATAAAACTCCCGAAGGAATTAGTAGATATGAGAATATTCAAGAATTATTAAATGGATTAAAAGAGTTTACCGAAACAGAAAATGAAGAAGATGGGGATGTTACACCAAGAGGTTTAACTGAATTTTTGCAGGATGTTGCTTTATTAACTAATGTTGATAATGAATCTGAAGAAGATAGAGATAAAGTAACCTTAATGACTATTCACTCAGCTAAAGGACTAGAATTTCCTTACGTTTTTTGTGTTGGACTAGAAGAGAATCTTTTCCCATCTCAAATGTCCTTAACCTCTAGAGCAGACTTAGAAGAAGAACGAAGGTTATTTTATGTCGCGGTTACTAGAGCAGAAAAAGAAATTCACATTTCTTATGCAACTAGCAGATACAAATGGGGTTCTCTTATTTTCTGTGAACCAAGTCGTTTTATTGAAGAAATTTCTGAAGACTTTGTAGAATATACTTTTGACCAAAATACAGTGGCTCAAAAAAATCATAATTCAAATTTTGACGAAACTCATTCAGCACAAAACAATTATGGTAGTGGAAAAACTACTTACAAGAAAAAAAGCACAATGCCGCCAAAACGGAATGCTCCTGAAACTGTTCCCCAGACTACTCCAAAACACCTGAAAAAAGTAAGTAATACTGCACCTGCACCTCCAGAAAGCGCAGCTAGTCTAAATCTAGAGAAAGGCATGATGGTTAATCACCAAAAGTTTGGCAACGGAATAATAGAAAATTTAGATAACGGAAAAGCAACAATTAACTTCCAAAACATTGGAACTAAGCAATTACTATTAAAATTTGCCAAGCTTACAATAATCAAATAATATATTTACTTTTGATATTGTTATAATAGAAAGGACTAGATGGAAAACATAGAAGATTACGACTACAACACTAATAGACCAGATATGGTTATTCCTGAGTACGGAAGAAATGTTCAGAAAATGGTTGAGCACGCTATATCAGTTGAAGATAAGGACGAACGAAATATAATTGCCCATGCAATTATAAGTGTTATGGGTCAACTACAACCGCACCTTAGGGATATTGCTGATTTCAAACATAAATTATGGGATCATTTATTTATTATTTCTGATTTTAAATTAGATGTAGATTCACCTTACCCTTTACCAGACAAGGCCGTGCTTTTTGAAAAACCTGCACCAATGGCTTACCCCAAAACAGAGAATAGGTATAAACATTATGGAAAATCGGTTAAAACGTTAATTGATGTTGCAATTGCTTTTGAAGATAAAGAGGAGCAAAAAGCATTAACAGGTGTTATTCTTAATTTAATGAAGAAGACCTACTTAACTTTTAACCAAAGCTCTGTTGAAGACAAGCAAATTATTACTGATCTAAAAGCAATTTCTAAAGATCAACTAGAAGCTCCAGAAGGGTTTCAAATGATTAGTACTAATGAGGTTTTGGCAATGACAAAGAAAAAAGCTATTCATACCAATAAGAATAATAAAAACCACAAGAACACTAATCACAAACAAAACAGTTACAAAAAAAAGAGATATTAATGGGTACATTTAAAATAAAAGGTGGTAATAAGTTAAAAGGAGATTTAACTCCTCAAGGAGCAAAAAATGAAGCATTACAAGTTGTTTGTGCGGTTTTATTAACTTCAGAAAAAGTTACTCTTACTAACCTACCTTTTATTAGAGATGTCAACTTCTTGATTGATCTTTTAGAAGCTTTAGGTGTTCAAGTTGAAAGAGTAGGAAATGGAACAGTTCATTTTCAAGCAAACAACGTAAATATTGATTATTTAAATTCTGAAGACTTTAAAGTTAGAGCGGAGTCTTTAAGAGGATCCATTATGATTGTTGGCCCTTTATTAGCTAGATTTAAAAAAGCTTATATGCCAAAACCTGGTGGTGATAAAATTGGTGCAAGACCTTTAGACACTCACTTTTTAGGTTTTACAAAATTAGGCGCTACCTATACTTACGACCCAAGCACTTGTTTTTATTCTTTAGAAGGAGAAAATTTAGCAGGAGAATACATTCTATTAGATGAACCTTCTGTTACAGGAACTGCTAACATTTTAATGACAGCCGTTTTAGCTAAAGGACAAACAACCATCTACAATGCAGCTTGCGAGCCTTACTTACAGCAACTTTGCTCTATGCTTAATAGCATGGGAGCAAAAATAACAGGTGTAGGATCAAATCTATTAATTATTGAAGGTGTTAATCAATTAGGTGGATGTGAACACCGATTATTGCCTGACTTTATTGAAATAGGCTCTTTTATTGGCCTAGCAGCAATGACTGAATCTGAAATTACAATTAAAGATTGCAGAGTTGATATGCTAGGAAGAATTCCTGATACTTTTAGAAGACTTGGAATTCAACTAGAAATAAGAGGTGATGACATTTACATTCCTTCTCAACCTAACTATGAGATAAAAAGAATGATTGACGGTTCTATACCAACAATCTATGATGCTGTATGGCCTGGATTTACTCCAGATTTATTGAGCGTTATTTTGGTTACAGCTACCCAAGCAAAAGGAACTGTTTTGATTCACCAAAAAATGTTTGATAGCCGTTTATTCTTTATTGATAGACTAAAAGATATGGGAGCTCAAATTATTTTATGTGATCCACACAGAGCAACTGTAATTGGACTTAATAAAGAGCATAACTTAAGAGCTACAACAATGTCTTCACCAGATATTAGAGCAGGAGTCTCTTTATTAATTGCAGCACTCTCTGCTGATGGAGAAAGTACAATTAACAACATTGAACAAATAGATAGAGGTTATCAATATATTGATGATAGATTGAATTCAATTGGAGCTGATATTACTAGATTGTAAAAAGTAAGCTTGTCGAATCAACAACAAAAAAATGGCTTAATAATTGATAATTTTACAATCAAAATAAAAATGATGAAAACGATTAAAAAATTTAAAGCAAGTATCCTTTTAGGAGCGATAATTATTGTTACTGCTGGATTTATGTTGAAACCAACTGGTTTCAAAATTGGTGAAAAAGCCCCAGAATTGGCTTTTAATAATCCTGAAGGAGCAGAAATGAAACTATCTTCTTTAAAAGGAAAAGTAGTACTGATTGATTTTTGGGCATCCTGGTGCGGACCTTGCAGAAGAGAAAACCCTGCTGTAGTTAGAGCTTATGAAAAGTACAAAAATGAAAAATTTGTTAATGGCAAAGGATTTACTGTTTTCAGTTATTCTTTAGACAAAGATGCTAACAAGTGGAAAGCTGCCATATTGAAAGATAATTTAACTTGGCAATATCACGTAAGTGATTTAAAAGGATGGCAATCTGAAGGATCTAAAGCTTATGGAATAAATTCTATCCCAACTAATTATTTAATTGATGGTAAAGGAAACATTTTGGCTAAAAACTTAAGAGGAAAAGCCTTAGAAGATGCTTTAGAAAAGTATGTAAAAAACAAAAGTTAATCTTAAAATAAAAAAGAGCTTAAGAAAATTTTCTATAGCTCTTTTTTATTTAGATTTTTTAAATTACAGAGGTCATCACTTCATTCATGTGTTTTTTATTCAAATGCACACCCTATTTCTCTTCAATGTAATGTGTAATTAAATCTCCCACAACTGAACATCCTAAAAGATTGTTTGAAGTTTTACCTTTTGTCAAAATGTTGTCTTTTAATGCCCAATAAATGGAGTTTAAACGATATTGAGTGTAAGCTAGGGATTCAGAAAATGATATTCCAGTATTGGGTTGGTGATATAGGCTTATAAAAGACAAAACCTAATAAAAGATGTAAATAGTGTTTTTTAAGTAAAAGAAGATATAGAGCGTAATTCTGATAAAAAAAAGACCCATCAGTTAAATAACTGATGAGTCTCTCTTGGTAGCGGGGACCAGACTCGAACTGATGACCTCCGGGTTATGAGCCCGATGAGCTACCAACTGCTCTACCCCGCGATATATGTTTGAATTATTTTATCAATCTAAATCGGCTGCAAATATACAACTTTTTCACTCATACAATACAAATCTTCAAGTTATTTTATATAAAAAAGGAGCACATACACCTAAGCTTTTGATAATCAGTTATCCATAACAATAAAATTTATTTCAGTTTAATCTAATAACAAGGTATTTTCAAACAATATTCTGTTTCTTTACACTTTTAAAAAAAATATAAAATGCATAAAGCAGGTTTCGTAAATATTATTGGTGCACCTAATGTAGGTAAATCAACCTTAATGAACGTTTTAGTTGGCGAACGTTTATCAATTATAACATCTAAAGCACAGACTACCAGACATCGTATTTTGGGTATTGTTAATGACGATGAATATCAAATGGTTTTTTCTGATACTCCAGGAATTATTGACCCTGCCTATAAAATGCATGAAGGGATGATGACTTTTGTAAACATGGCAATTTCTGATGCTGATGTTCTATTAGTAATGGTTGAAGCGCATGAGAAAGCTTTTAAAGATGAAAAAATATTAGAAAAAGTCCAAAAAACTAGCACTCCTGTTATCTTAATCATCAATAAAATTGATGAAATAGAACAAGATCTTTTAGAAGAAAAAGTAAGTTTTTGGAGTCAACTTGTACCTAATGCTAAAGTATTTCCAGTTTCTGCTTTACACAATTTTAATGTAGATCAAGTGGTAATGGAAATTAAAGCAGCTCTACCAGAATCTCCTCCATTTTATGATAAAGATGCTTTAACAGATAAGCCTGAAAAGTTTTTTGTTTCAGAAATAATTAGAGAAAAAATCCTATTAAATTATAAAAAAGAAATTCCATACTCTTGTGAGGTTGAGATTGAAGAATTTAAGGAAGAAGAAAAAATTATCAGAATAAGAGCTGTGATTATGGTAATAAGAGATTCTCAAAAAGGAATTATCATAGGACATCAAGGAAAACCACTTAAAAAAGTGGGTACGCAAGCTCGTATTGATATGGAAACCTTCTTCGATAAAAAAGTGTTCTTAGAGATTTTTGTAAAAGTAAACAAAGACTGGAGAAACAACGAATCACAATTAAAACGTTTTGGATACCTAAACAAATAAGTTTAGGTAATTTAGCCGCTTCTTATGGGAAATATTGTAGCAATAGTAGGTAGACCAAATGTTGGTAAATCAACCTTATTTAATAGGTTAACAGAATCACGTAGTGCCATAGTTGATGAAGCTAGTGGAGTAACTCGTGATAGACATTATGGTAAAGTTGATTGGAATGGTAAAGAGTTTACTCTAATTGATACAGGGGGCTATATAAATGGTTCTGATGATATTTTTGAGGATGAGATAAGAAAGCAAGTTATTATTTCTATTGAAGAATGTGATTTAATAATTTTTGTAGCAGATGTTACCGCTGGAGTTACAGATCTTGACCAAACAGTTGCGAATCTTCTTAGAAAGTCTAATAAAAAAGTTGTTTTTGTATCTAATAAAGTTGATAATAACGCCAGAATTATAGATTCAAATGCTTTCTATAATCTTGGAATGGTAGATGAAATTTTCAATGTGTCTTCTGTTAATGGAAGTGGAACTGGAGAATTATTAGATGAAGTTGTAAACTGTTTAGTTGATTATCCTGAAGAAGAAGATGACGATGGAATACCAAGATTAGCAATAGTTGGAAGGCCAAACGTTGGTAAATCATCTCTTTTAAATGCGCTAATTGGTGAAGAAAGAAATATTGTAACTGATATATCTGGAACCACAAGAGATTCGATTACAACACATTATAACGCTTACGGTTTTGATTTAAAACTAATAGATACTGCAGGAATTAGAAAGAAAGGAAAAGTAAGTGAAGATATTGAATTTTATTCAGTTATGCGTTCGGTTAGAGCAATTGAGAACTCTGATGTATGTGTCCTACTTATCGAAGCTTTAGATGGTATGATGGCTCAAGACATGAACATCTTTAACCTTGCTATTAAGAATAAAAAGGGGCTTGTAATACTTGTTAATAAGTGGGATTTAGTTGATAAAGAAACAAATACCGCTAAAGATGTTGAAGAAGGTATTAGAAAGAAAATTGCACCATTCACTGATGTCCCAATAATTTTCACTTCGGTACTGAATAAACAACGAATACACAAGGCTTTAGAAGAAGTTGTGCAAGTTTATGAAAACCGAACTAGAAAGATACCTACTTCTAAACTAAACGAGACAATGTTGGATATTATAAATCGTAATCCACCTCCTTCTCTTAAAGGAAAATGGATTAAGATTAAATTTGTTACCCAGCTTCCTACTCATGCTCCATCTTTTGCTTTCTTCTGTAATTTACCTCAGTATGTAAAAGATCCATACAAACGATTCTTAGAGAATAAATTGAGAGAAAAGTTCAACTTCTCTGGCGTTCCGATTCAAATATTCATGAGAAAAAAATAACTACTAACAGCAGTTCTAATTATTGAGTTTTTAGCTCGAATAGTTATCTACTTTAAAAGTACACAATGAAAAAAGTAACATACCTGATATTAACCATTTCATTAATATCATCAAGTGTTTTAGCTCAAAACAGTAATGCTGCTCAACCTGAACTAGATTCTGGAACTATTGAACAACAGTTTGATTACATCATTAATAAATCTACTAAGTATAAAGATTTTCAGCTTATAAGAAAAGCATCTATTCTTAAAGTTAAAGCTCATGCTTTAGACTCTGTTAAAGTGATTAGAACAGAGTTAAATAGTTCGAAAAAATCAGCGATTGATGCAAAAAATAGTGCCAAAAAACTTTCTACTGAGGTGAAAAATTTAAACGCTCAAATAGAATCAATTTCTAAAGATGTAGATAGTATTTCTTTTATAGGAATGCCCCTAAGTAAATCGGGATACAATAGTTTTGTTTGGATTATAATTGCAGCTCTTTTTGGTGGCTTAGCAACCTTCATTCTTTTATTTAAGAAAGGCCACGTTACAACAAAGAATGCTCAAACTGATTTAGGTAAAATAAATACAGAATTTGAATCCTTCAGAAAGAAGGCACTACTTAAAGAACAAGAAACAATGAGAAAGTTACAAGATGAGATTAATAAACATTCTCACTAGCCTACTTAAAGTGAAAAAAAAGACGCTTTTACTTCACTAGAAACCTATCATAACGACACCTTTAATTAGTAAAATACAAACCACCAAGGCAAGTACATCAAAGCAAAATGGGGTTAAGCTGCGAGGCATAGTATATATTAAACTATAAAGCGGAATTAGTTTTATCTACTAGACTAAATCATAGATTTTAAGACATCAAAAAAAAATAAAAGCTCCGAAATAATTCGGAGCTTTTATTTTTCGTAGAATAGCTTTACCTAACTATTAATTTTTGAACTTGAATTTTATCATCTGCGTTAAACTCTATAAAATAAAGTCCTGATGATAATTTTTTCTCTTGATCAACATTCAATGTATATTTTCCAGCATTAAATGATTCTCCGCTAATAACGTCCGTAACAATCTGTCCGACTGCATTTCTTACTTTAATAGTCAAATTATCAATTCCTTGAACAAGGTTAAAAGAAATTTTAGCACTTGAGCTTGTTGGATTAGGATAAACACTAAATCCTACTACATTTTTAAATTTATCTTCTGTAGATAATGTTCCATCAATATTAATATCATCAATATATAGGTTATTCCCTCCTCCTGAATCAAAAGCAAATTTAAAACGAACATTGGTTTCATTTGTAATTGAATTCAAACTCCCACTTTTTATATCCCAATCATTTGTTCCAGGAATCCATACTCCATTATTAAAAGTAGATCCAATAGTAGATAAAGCGGAGCCTTGCATTGGTGCCATTGCTAAAGACCAAGAAGAGCCACAATCTAAAGAATACCAAACTAGTAATCGATCATTATTAGAAGAAGATCTTCTTGCAAAAGCAACTTTAAAATTGAATATTGGATTAGCTAAACTTGATAAATCATAAGATGGAGTAACTAATTCATGTCTTTCTCCTACAACAGATATAAAACGATTCATTATCCGAACTGAAGCAGCTCCAGTAGCTGCAGAAGTGGTAATTCTTGTAAAAGGCTGCCCACCTCCGTCTAAATTTTCTATTCTCCATTCGTTATTAAAGTTTGTAGAATTTTCAAATCCATCAACAATAATTCCAGAATAATCAGCCGTTACAGAAGTAACAGTAATAATACCATTCTTAGTCTCATTACCAATTCCCGCAGCAGTTCCAGGCTGATGAGTAACATCATAAACTCCAGCTGAATTATATACTATCGTAGGGTTTTGTACATTTGAAATATTTGGTGTTCCTCCAGTAAACACCCAGTCAAAAATAGTAGGTGTAGCGTCATATGAATCATCATTAAAACTGACAGATTCACCTTCACAAATAAAAACAGGGTTTAGGCCATAAAGTCCTCCTGACAAACCATACTTAAAACCCGCGATTGGCACACAAACAGCCGGATTGTATGGATCATCGGTACCTGTAGCTAATAAATTAGATCCTGTCCAAAGTGTATTTCTAGAACCCCAACTTTGATTCAAAGCGGTATGCATTCTACTTTTTTGACCTTCAGTAAACATTCTTTCACAAAAAGAATACTCCATATAATTTTGAACATTATCTAGACTACTACAAGATGAATAAGCTGTATTACAACTAACTTGACCAATTGTTGGTGGCGTATCTGCAACACCATCATCATCATTACAGTTTCCTGCAAGACCAGGATTGTTGGAATTACCCCAGCAATGTGGTAAGTTTAAATAATGACCTACCTCATGTGTGACAGAATTTCCTAATTGAGCCGAACGAATAATAATCCCTTCCGCATTCTGACTTGGAGCAAATCCTGGGTAATAAGAATAACCTCCAGCCCCAGAAGAAAGAGTTTGAACTACCCATATATTTAAGTACTTAGTTGTATTCCAATTCACAAGACTCTTTACATTTTCTCCTGCTGTATTTGTTAATGGTGATGATGTTCTAGTTATACCTTCTGTACAGTTCCCGTTAGGGTCTAAATGAGCCAATCTAAATTGTATTTGACAATCAGCAGCGATTCCAATAAATGCAGAAACAACATCACTTAAATCTGAATTTAACTTCTGAAAATCGTCATTTAAGTTTTTTATAGAAGCCTCAATCGCTGTTTTGGAAACATTACCTACTCCATTATCATGGATTACATGATAAACAACAGGGATAGTATATATAGCAGCTTTTTTACCAGATGTAAACTCCATGTTTTGCTCATTTTCTATAGCAATCTGATTATGGGCATCAGATATTTTTTTAAGATTTGGGCTTTCAGATAATCTC
Organism: uncultured Flavobacteriales bacterium; assembly: GCA_913048175.1. Taxonomy (GTDB): domain Bacteria; phylum Bacteroidota; class Bacteroidia; order Flavobacteriales_E; family Vicingaceae. The sequence goes on from CAJWVX010000071.1 coordinate 14,054, forward strand.
TGATTATTAACAACTGCTGAACCACAATGAAGTCTATCAGAGTTACTTAAATCTATTTGAGAATTAACATTCAGAGATAAAGTGATTGATATTATTAACGTTAAACATTTAATACATCTCATAATCCTATTTTTTATGTTTCGCCATTATTTTATGAAATTTATCTACCTAAAAAAAGCTCTGAATTACTTCAGAGCTTTTAAATCTTGATAGAATTTTTTATCTAACTATCAACTTTTCTACTTTGGTATTACCATCAGAATTCATTTCTATAAAATAGATACCTGAAGCCAATTTTTTCTCTTCATCAACTCTTAAAGAATACTTACCTGCTGAAAATGATTGCCCATTAATAACGTTAGTTACAACTTGGCCAACTGCATTTCTTACTTTAATTGAAAGATTCTCTACTCCTTCAATTAGATTAAAAGATATCCTTGCACTGGAACTTGTAGGGTTTGGATAAACACTAAAGCTAGTAATTTTCGTCAGTTCATCCTCAATTGATAATGTCCCATCAATATTAATATCATCAATATAAAGGTTATTTCCTTGACCAGACTCAAAAGCAAATTTAAAGCGAACATTTGTTTCGGTAGAAATCGAATTTAAACTTGTTGATTTTGTAGCCCAATCATTAGCCCCAGGCACCCAAACACCAGTATTCAATGTACTTCCAATTGTAGAAAGTCCAGAACCTTGCAATGGCGCCATTACTAATGACCAAGTATATCCACAATCCAATGATCTCCAAACCAATAATCTATCACTATTTGAACTAGCTCTTCTTGCAAAAGCCAACTTATAACTAAATGTTGGGTTAGCTAAAACTGACAAATCATAAGATGGACTAATTAATTCATGCTGCTCACCTATTACAGAAATAAAACGATTCATAATTCGTACAGATGCTGTACCTGTTGCGGCAGTAGTTGTAATCCTTGTAAAAGGTTGACCACCTCCGTCAATATTTTCTATTCTCCAATCTGAGTTAAAAGTTCCAGCGTTTTCAAATCCATCTACAATTAATCCTGAATAGTCAGCAGTTAAAGAACTTACAGTAATAATGTTACTTTTTATTTCACTACCACTTCCAGCAGTCGTTGCTGGTTGATGCGTTACACTGAATACTCCAGGAGTATTGTAAGTAATTGTTGGATTTGCATCACCCGAAGTATTTGGTGTACCTCCTGAAAACAACCAATTAAATGATGTTGGTGAAGCATCATAAGAAAAGTCAGTAAACGCTACAGAATCTCCTTGACAGATGTACTCTTTATCGTATGTAAAATCTGCAATTGGTGTACAAATAGCAGGGTTGTAAGGATCTGCAACACCAGTAGCAATTAAATTTGCATTTGTAGCAAGATGACCAATACCACTATTTACATTTGTGTTAGTAAGAATAGATTCTACCCTTGCCTTTTGATCTAGTGTAAACATGTTTTGACAACTAGCATAACTCATGTAATTTTCAATTTGATCCACAACATCAGCATTACCATAATCCGCTTCATTATTACTACATGAATTTTGGTTTGTATTGCATGCACTAGTTACTGACTCATATTGTCTTGGGGTATCGCTACAATAATCATCATTCCCACTACACCATCCGTAATTAAAGGTATGTAAAAGATTAAGGCAATGACCTAACTCATGAGTTAAAGTTCTATCATTGAAGCTAGTATTTTGATCAACAATTACAACACCATATGTTCCATTATTATTACTTCCTGGAAATTGAGCGTATCCTGCAACATAACCTCCTGTACTTACTGTTTCAATTTCATCAATAATCCAAATATTAAAATATTTTCTTGCACCATTATTTGCCCAATAACTGACAGATTTTACATTATCTCTAGGAACAGGGTAAAAACTTAAATCATTTTCCATTCTAACGATTCCCTCAGTACAATCTCCATTAGGATCTATGTGTGCCAACCTAAACTCTACATCAACAGCAGCAGCAAAAGGCGCAAAAAGAGGTCTAGTATTAGATGCATCAGTATTCTGTCTGTTAAAATCAATATTTAAACGATTAATCATCGATTCAATACCATTTTTTGAAACATAGCCCTGACCACCACTATGAGTAATGTTATGCACAACAACAGGAATAATTACCGTTGCTTTCTTTTTTGAAGCATCATTATTTAGTTTATAGTCTATAGTGTATTGCTCTAGTTGTTCTCTAACAGCAGCAAAATTAGGATCTTGCATTTTCATTTCCTCTAAATGCTGATCCGAAGCACACCATTTAGCAGCTTTAGAATTTTGAGCTGAAGCATTCACAGACATTAATATAGCCAATGTGAAAAATAAAGAGAGTTTAGTTAATTTCATATAATTTTAGTTTAGTTAGTCGACCAAACTTAATGAAATAAAATGAGATGAATAAAATTATTCTATTAGCGGTTCAATTTTGCCCATAAACGGACAGTTTTAGCATTATTCTGTTAAATCTCTTACAGAGCAAATAACATCTTTACTTAAATTATCTTCATCAATAAATCTAAGTACTTTTTTTGCTACAATTTCAGGAGCAACCAAATATTCAGACCCCACATATTCTTTAAAACGTTTAATATTTGAAAAATTCATTTCATCAGACCTTCTAACTTCTGATTGCATTTCTGTATCAATAATTCCTGGGGCTAAACTCAACACTTTAATCTTAGAACTATCAATAGTTACTTCATCCTTAAGAACTCTACTAAACATATCTAATCCCGCTTTAGTTGAACAATAAACATTCCAACCATCAATTGGCTTTCTTCCTGCACCAGAACTTATATTTAAAATAATCTTTTCACATTTTAACTCAGAATATTCTGAAATAAAATTATTAGCTAAAATTACTGGTGTTATTAAATTTAAATTATAGGCATCAATTATTTTTTGATTATCAATACCTCCAACATGCTTAACATCCCCTAGGTTTGCAGCATTGTTAATTAACACAATCTTATCAGCTCTTAATATTTGAGGAAATTGAAA